>DATCXS010000307.1:0-3041 GCA_036565645.1 Mucilaginibacter sp. | reverse complement strand
CCCTGCCAGTCTATCTTCAGATGAACATCAATACGTTTTTGCCCTTGTGTAAAGGTTAGCAGTTGGGTAAACGGGTTATTGGCTATTACCCCCTTAACCTGTAGTGTCACCTGCGCCGGGCCTTTCTCTATCACGGTAACGGTAGCTGGCTGGTCGGCACTTGAATGGAAGCCGCCGCCTTTAAAGAAGTCGCCGCGCAATTCATTGAATTTGCGTGGGTTTGCCTGGTCGACAAACTCCTTATTATTTAATTGCCTGGCGATGAGGCTTTGGATAGTTCCCCCTTTTGCCGGATCGATAACAACGGTATACAGGTCGGTTTCTACTTTATACTTACCATCGCTTAGCGTAGAAACCTTAGCGCCGGCTATTACCGGCGGCTGCCCCTTTTTAATGCGATAGGTGGTAAACCCCATCGCGGGGATATTTGCGGCTTTAAACAAAAGCATGGTTCCATCTGCCGAAACCTGGCTTAACAATGGTTTATCATTATCATCTAAAACCCGTAATGTTTTACCTGTACTTGGCGGTAACGCAACTTGTACGGTTTCGTTGCGCGTTACCCCAAGCGTATTAAATACTACAGCGTAGATGCCCTGAGCCATTCCAGATACTTGCCTGGTCATGTTTAAACTCATCAAGCTATCCGCGTTATGGTTGCTGATACCGGTCCAGTTCACCACCTTATCGGCCCAGGTATTACCCTGGCCCATGTTATAAGGCACTATCCAGCAGTCATGATGTTGCGACAGCAGCAAGCGTGTCCATCCCTGGTCAAGCGCCGCCTTTGGCCATGCTCCGCCTTTATAAATTGCAGCCATTGACGCTATTTTCTCCGCTTTGATCAGTTTATTTTCCGACACGCGCACTTCCTGCGCAATGCGCTGTAATATCTGCGAGCCCCAAACCAGGCTGGTTAGCACGTCCTCCTGCGAGAACTTCCAGTTTTCTGCAGGTTTTTTGATAGATGCGTTTTCAATGTAATCTGTCCAGGTTTTGTATTCGGTAGGCTGATAACCGCCCTTGCCATCGCCCATTAGCGGGCCGCCTTTCCAGCCGGCATCCTGTAAGGTAAAAGCTACCGGATGTTTAATACCTGCATTAAATGCTGCATGAATGAAAGCTTTATTATTGCTGTTGCCGATAGTCTCCCAGGTTGAGCCGGGCTTTAAAGCTTCAATGGCATAACGCGGTACCGTAACTAAAGCGGTGCCGTCCGGGCCGATCCAGTTGACCAACTCGCCGCCATGTGCCCGGGTGTAACCGCCCCAGCAGGTATTCGGGTTTTTTAAAGATGCATATTTATAGCCAAATGATTTCAGAATCTGCGGCAAAGCTGTGGTAAAACAAGGCTCTTCTGAGGAGTAAGTAGTAAACACTGCGGTAGGGAAGTGCGCTCTTACCGTTTCAATTCCGTACGCCAACTGCCTGATTATACTCTCGCCGCTGATATTATACATATAGCTTTGTCCATAAGCCGGGTTGACATATTCCATCCGCCGCCCGGCAATCGACTGGTCGGCAAACAGCGCGCGGAAATCATTGTATGCTTTTTCATCCTTTTGCCTGGCTACGGCCCAGGTTTCGGGTTCAATCTCCAGGTTAATTTTCCATTCGGGATGGCTGGTTAGCTGATCGGCCATAAAGCGCGTGTTCCAGTCGGGGTAATGCCCCCACACGCCGCCATGATAGCCATCGATAAAATAGGCCTTTTGCTGCGCAAATACCGGCGCAGTTAAAAATAGAGCGAATGCCACTACAAGCGCGGGCTTACTAAGGCTGTTTTGGGTCATAGTTTATGATCAGATTGATAATGTGCCAATTGGCAAACACATTATCAGCATCTAATTGATGGCTAATTTAAAGCTACTAAATCAATTTAACCAAAAGCGAACAGGTTATTGTTACATTATGTTAGTCCGGACCAATATCGGGAGAGAAATGAACTTTTAACACCGCTAATGCATTCAAATCAAGTGATCCAAAAAATGACCTAAAAGTCATAAAACGTGATCCAAAGTGATCCGCTTTTGGTGGATTTATATCTTAATTATTTGATTTTCAACAAATTAATTTTTCTAAGTGATCCAGATGATACACATACACGCGTGGATCACTAATGCTTATCTTATGTTAGTCCGGAACTTGGCATTGGCAACACGCTTGTCATATTGAGCGATAGCGAAATATCTTATACGTAAACGCTCATCGCTCATATAAGATCCTTCACCATGTTCAGGACGACAAGCGAATTATAGACTTGTCGTTGGCAGTCACTCGAAGGGTGAGCGTAAAGGTCTTTGCCCTCATGCTTCGAGAGCCTCAGCATGACTCCCTTTTTTATCTTCCGAACACGCGCGGATCACTAATGCTTATCCTTGTCTTTCGTATCCATAATAATGGTAACCGGTCCGTCATTGACCAGGCTAACCTTCATATCGGCTCCAAAAACACCGGTGGCGGTCTTTTTACCGGTAATGCTATCCAGTGTGCAGATCATCTGCTCATAAAGCGGAATGGCCTGCCCGGGCCGTGCTGCGCGGATAAATGAGGGTCGATTGCCTTTCCTGGTTTGCGCAAACAAGGTAAACTGGGATATTAACAGAATGCTGCCATTTACATCGGCAAGCGCTTTGTTCATCAGGCCGTTGTCATCACTAAAAACGCGCAGGGCAGTTATCTTTTGCGCCAGCCATAGCAGGTCTTCTTCGGTGTCAGCCTCCTCTATGCCCAGCAACACCACAAAACCCAGCTCAATTTCCCCGGTGATATCGCTATCAACTTTACAGCTGGCTTGGGTTACCCGTTGTATTACAGCTCTCATGTCGGCAAGATACTAAACATACTACGGTATCGTCACCGCTACGGCCGCGCTGCGGTCGCTTTCATTTTTAGTTTGATCTATGGCCGTAACCAGATACAGGTAGGTTTTGCCACGCTGGGCCGTGGTGTCTATAAATGATGGCGTGGGATCGTACTGAACATGTACAATATGGCCGGCTGCAGAAATATCTATCTTTTCCGTTCCTTCAAAACGGTAA
>DATCXS010000333.1:0-7620 GCA_036565645.1 Mucilaginibacter sp. | reverse complement strand
TAGCCAATACGGTTACGAAGAAGGCTGCAGTTAAAAATCCTAAAATGGCACCAATGATAACCCATTGAAAACCAACTTCAATAATAGCACCAACAAAAGCGCCGCTTAAAATACCTACCAGGTAATAAATATAATTTAAGTCTTTATCTGATTGTTGTTTCATGATCTTTTTATGTAGTAAGTGCAAAAGTAATTTATTATATGATGTGTAGCAATAGTTTAATAGTAAATGTTGAATTTGTTTTTGAACACAGGCTTAATTATTATATTGATTTGTATCCATCCTGGTTGCCTGCTTCGGTCTGCTCAATAAATTAACAAAGAGCCGGTACGCCCCGGGAACCCCGGCCGGCAGCTCGCGAAAGAAATCAAGCGATGTATAGACAAACCGCCCTTTACCATAATTGCCCACAATCAACGATCCGGGGTTTTGTTTTTCGCCGGGGTCGGCCATGCTTAACACTTTATGGTAGCGATTGTCGATATTGTTTACAAAGTAAAGTCCGCGCTCCTGGATCCATCCATCAAAGTCGGCATCGGTGATTTTGTTAGGATAATTCAATACCGGATTTTGCGGCTCCAGGAAAGTAACTTTGGCATTCTCATCAGTAACCCGTTCATTGACTACCTTAAACGGATACGGACCGATCTGATTTAACACCAATGAGCGGTATACATTGTACTGTACCACCATATTACCGCCATTATTTACATATTCCATCAGCTTCGGCTGTTCAACCACTAGCCGGGGGTTAACGTTGTAAGCACGTACGCCAACTACAATTGCGTCATAAATTGAAAGATCGGTATTCATGATCTCCTTCTCTGTCAACTGATGCACCTCATACCCCACCTGGGTTAAAGCTTCGGGCACCATATCGCCTGCTCCGGCAATATAACCGATCTTTTTACCGGCAGTTTTCAGATCAATGTTGATCAATTTAGCTTCGGCAGGCGGAAACAGGGTGATGGCCGGGATATGCTCATAAGCAATCCGCCGTATGCCCATTGACCATTCTTTGCCGCCTGTAGTAACTATTGCTTTCAAAACATCTGTATGCGGTTTGCTGTGGGTAGGCATAACGGTAAATGTTTCTACCCATTCCTGACCTTTAGCTTTATTTGAGAAATCTATCTTTTTAGGGCTGATCTTCCAGCCCCCGGCAGCTTTTAAAGTGATGCTGCCGCTGGCATTGGTAAAGCTTTGTAGTTTAACCTGGACTGTTTGCGGCTGCTGTGTGTTGAAAATGTAATCTTTACTCAGAATGTTAGCGGTAACCGGCGGGGCCACAACAACCGGCGCATAGATCTCGCCTTTAGCCGGGTCTACATACTTGTACATCAGTTTACGCTCATACGTCACCTTTTTACCACCCATGTTGTAGGAGAACCATACGCGCGGATAATCGGGATTTTCGGGATTTCCGGCCAGCGTATCGTTAGCCAGCGTATAAGTACCCTGGCTATGCGGACTAACCAGCCAGTAAGGCTGTGTCAACTTAGCTGCTATTTTACCCGCACCCAGGTTAAGTGTATCGCGCACCAAGTGGTCAGGGTTAAAGGCATGGCCTCTCCTGTCCTCATAAATGTTTGAGTATTTTGGTGTCGACCGTATTTCATATTGAGGGATGGGTAACAGGTAAGGTGTATACAGTTGCGAGATCACGCTAATGCTGTCGCCTACAGCATAAACAGGTTCCATAGCGTACGATTCAAACCATAATCCGCCGCAGGCAGCAATCAGGTCTTTCAGTTCTTTAGACTTCTGGTTGCGCCAATAGGTGTCTTTTATGGCGCTAACCCGGGCCAAAACATCGATTAATGCAGGCACCGAGTTTTGCGGATTTGACCGGTCGAAGTTCTTTTTAATAAAGTTGATCTGCCCGGCTATCGGCCCGCCGCCGGTTACGCGGGTCCAGGTTGTGTTGACGCCGTACATCAGGCTATCTTTAGGCGCATCGCCCAGGATAGTTTTGAAATATTCTAAAGCCGGGCCGCGTTGTTTAGCGGTACCAAAGCCTTGTGTTTTATGATTTGAACGGCTATCGGCCGCAATTTCCCCATAGCCTTTACCAAGCGTTGAGTTATAAGTGCCTATATCAATTTTAAACTGGTTGGCCGCCGTGGTATTCGTCGAGCCAAAGCTAAATGTGTTCCATAACAGGCGCTTAGCCTGCCAGGTTTGCACATATTTTAACTGCTCGGGATAGCGTTTCGGATCGGCAGCTGCAGTGAAAGCCTCTTGTGCGATAATGGCCGATGCGGTATGATGACCATGACCACCCTCGCCGGTGGTAGGGAAACGGCAGATAATGACATCCGGCCTGAACTTACGGATCACCCAAACGGCGTCGCCTAATACTTTTTCATGATCCCATATCTTCAATGTCTCGCCAGGCCCTTTTGAAAAGCCGAAGTCGTTGGCGCGGCTAAAAAACTGCTCGGCACCATCAACTTTGCGTGCTGCCAAAAGCTCTTGCGTACGTATTAAACCTAAAAGTTCGCCCTGCTCATTACCAATAAGGTTTTGCCCGCCGTCGCCACGGGTTAATGACAGGTAACCGGTGCGGTAATGTTTCCCTTGCGCCAGGTAAGCCAACAGGCGGGTATTCTCGTCGTCGGGGTGTGCGGCTACGTAAAGCACGCTGCCCAGCACGTTTAATTTATCTAAGCTTTGTTGAATGGTTGTTAAATCGGCAGGTGGTGCGGTCTGTGAGAAAGCCTGACTAACGAACAATAAAATTGCGGCAATTAGGATGATACGCTTCATAGCCAAAGATATAAAAGATTGGGGTTAGAAAGTTGGTGTCCGGGTTAGAGATTCGTAAATTTTTAGTGGTAATTCATCAAAGGCTCATCGCTTGTTACTTGTCGCTTGTTGAGTTGCTTCTTTTTTACATGTCGCCTGGTGGCGCTCAATTGCCGCTAGATAGTTACAAACTATTTGCATAGTCGTCCGAAGTCACAGACTTCGGACAGCGTCGTTATATTGCAAGCATTCTGCTTGCAGGTTAAGCTGAGCTTAACACATTACAGTGATGATTCTCTTTGACACTGTATAAACCTAAGCACCTGCTGATCCACTTGCGTATGTGTATCACTTTGGATCACCTTAAAAATTAATACACTGAATACCAGTATTTTATATTGAATGCTTTCCAAAAGCGGATCACTTTGGATCAAGTTTTATGACTTATAAGTCATTTTTTGGATCACCTGTTTTGGCCCGTCATTGAGGAGGAAGGACGAAGCAATCTCTATGCGATAGTTAGATTTTATCCGGTTGATTTGCGTGTGTAGAGATTGCTTCGTTCCTTGCAATGACGGGTTTGTGAGTTAGCCTCTGGTCGGTGTTATCACCGTACCAGCCAGGCAACTCAACATGCGCATTGCTTCGTGCCTCGTAATAACGGGGTTTTAAATTACTGATAAGATGCCTAAACCATCCCGATAACTATCAGGATGGGATGATGTGATTAGTTTTTGAAATATTCCTTCGCGCTTTTTGTCCAATTCCGGTCATTTAAATCGTCGTTAGAAACAAAGATTTAACACCGCTGTTTTAAAATTAGTTAATCGATTGATTAATTTTTATCATTGACAATCAATTACTTAGCGAGTATTAACAAAAATAATTTTACTTTAATCAATCGTTTGATTAATTTTGTGGTGTTAAAAGATATGGACAAAGATAAAATTGATAAAAAAGACCACATCCTGGACGTCGCGGAGCGCGTGTTCTCAGAGAAAGGTTTTGACGGCGCATCAACCCGATTGATATCAGGTGAGGCCGGTGTTAACATGGCCATGCTCAATTATTATTTCGGATCGAAAGACGGATTATTCCTGGCAGTGTTTCAACGTAAGATCGCATCTTTTCAAATCATCCTGCAAAACCTGGGCAACGATGGAAGCATTAGCGCCTGGGCCAAAATGGAGCAATATATTGAATTGTATGGCGATAAAGTAGTGAGCAATAACTGTTTCCAAAAACTTTTGTATCAGGAAATGGGTATGAACAGAGGGAACGATCTGTCTGATAAACTGCGGGATATGCTGTTAAAAAACGTAGGCACGCTTGACAAAATACTCCGCGAAGGTATTGCAAATGGCGAGTTTAAAAAAGACATCGATATTTCCATGGTGATAGCTGCACTTTACGGAACCAAAAATTATATCCTTAACACGCCAATGATGGCCAAACCATTACTGGGTTATGACATCACTGACGAAAAGATGATAGAAACAAAACTGAAGCCCCAGATAAAAAGCTTTATGAAAAATCTACTAAAAGCATACCTCTTCAACTAATAACTATGAATATACATTTTAATACATCTCACAAATTACATCTCTGCAAAATCCCGGTCTTAGCCATCGCGCTGTCGTTGTTGCTGATGTCGGTGGTGGCCAACAGGGCTTCGGCTCAGGACAGAACCATTACATTAGACGAGGCCGTTAAACTTGGTATAGCTAACAGCAAGGTTTTAAGGCTATCGCAATCAAAAATTGACGAGGCGGTTTCGCAATATAACCAGGTAAAAGACAACGTTTTACCTACCGGTTCAGTTAGTTTTGCTTATAACCGCGCCGAAATTCCGTACAACCACCTGGCATTTGGCGAAAGCGGCATTAGCCTGCCAAAAAGTGCAAACGCTTATTTAGGCATAGCATCATTAAACGAAACCATTTTTGCAGGCGGTAAATTTAAGTACGCCCAGGAGTCGAATAAACTGTTGATCAGCATTTCACGTTTAGATGCCGATAAAGACCGCGACCAGATCACTTACCAGATCGTCAACGCTTATTACAACCTGTATAAGGTATTGCAGAGCCAAAAGGTAGTTAAACAAAACCTGGAAACCATTGACGCGCAGATCCACCAGTCGCAACGCTTTTTTGAGCAAGGCTTAGTTACCAAAAACGATGTATTGCAGTTTCAACTGCAACGCTCAAATGTCGAGTTGACCGGCATCGACCTGGAAAACAACCGCAAGGTGATTAACTACGACCTGGATATTTTATTGGGCTTACCTGAAAGCACTCAATTGAATATCAATCAGATCACCGAAGCTAACAGAGAGCTTGGCCCGATGAATAATTACATTGATACGGCGCTTAGCTACCGACAGGAATTAAAACAGCTTGACCTGCGTGGCAAGTATGCCGAAACCAACATCAAAACCATCAATGCCAATACCAAGCCTACACTTGCGGCATCGGTAGGTGGTTATTATGTCGACGCGTCGGGCAACCCGATACCTAAGATAGGTAGTTTTATTACCCCGGTAACCCTGGGCCTGACTGCTTCATGGAAATTCAGCTCGCTGTGGACCAACAAAAACAAATTGTCTGAGGCCCGCATTCAACGCGACGAGGTAGAAATTAACAAAGGCATCACTTTAGATAATATCAGAAATGAAGTGAACCAAAACTACCACGCCTATGAGACTGCTTTAAATAAGATCAGACTTTTACAAACTTCTATTGAGCAAGCCGGCGAAAACAACAATATCCTGGCTTCAAAATACAAAAGCAACATTGCGTCTGCAATTGACAGAGCAGATGCCGAGACCCTGCTCTACCAAGCACAAATCAATCTTGAACTGGCCAAAGCCGATGCAGGACTGGCCTACTACACCCTACTGAAATCAACCGGAAAACTTAACAAATAATATACAACACAATATAAAATGGCAAAGCAAGACACACAGGAAACACCTGCAAAAAAACCAAACAAAGTAATTCCTATCATATTAGGTATACTGCTTTTAGGGGGCGCAATATTTGGTGTAAAAGAATATATATACTACAGCAAACACGTTGATACTGACGATGCCCAGATTGATGGCGACATAAGCCCGGTAGTTGCACGCGTTGGCGGTTACGTTGACAGCATTTTTTTTGAAGAAAACATGCACGTTAACAAGGGCCAGATACTGGTTAAAATTGACCCGCGCGATTATAAAGTGAAATTAGAACAAGCCTTAGCAGCACAAGTTGGCGCCAGCGCAGGTGTAAACGTTGGACAGTCACAGATCTTTACTACTACTTCAAATTCGGCGGTAGCAAAAGCAGGCGTCGTATCGGCACAGGCCCGTTTAGATAAAGTTGCCAAAGATTATGACCGTTTTGCTAATCTGGTAAAAGATGGCTCAATTACCCGGCAACAATTTGATCAGGCTAAATCTGACCTGGTAGTTGCGCAGGCTAACCTGGCTGCCGCTAAGGACCAGTACAAAGCAGCGATGCAACAAATAGGTACCAGCCGCGACCAGTTAAAAGTTACCAATACAGGTGTTAACCAACGCCAGGTTGATGTTGACTACGCTAAATTGCAGTTAAGCTATACCAATATTAAAGCTCCCGCAAGCGGTATAGCATCTAAAAAGAATGTGCAGATAGGCCAATTGATACAACCGGGTCAAACTTTGTTCTCGATTGTTAATGATAACAGCATATATATAACCGCAAACTTTAAAGAAACACAATTAGCTGAAATAAAAAATGGTTTAAAAGTTAATATTGAGGTTGATGCTTATCCCGATATGAAAGTTGAAGGTATTGTTTACAACTTTGCGCCTGCTACCGGCGCCAAGTTCTCCTTATTACCTCCGGATAATGCAACCGGTAACTACGTAAAAGTAGTTCAACGTATCCCTGTTAAAATTAAAATCAACGCTTCAAAAGAAGTATTAGATAAACTGCGCCCAGGCATGAGCGTGAATGTATCTGTAATTACTAAGGACTAATTTTAGTCGGGGGTCTTAAGTGGGGAGTCTTTGAGTCTTAATTGTTAGTTGATGCCTTAATATTTAAGACTTCAGACTAAGTAACCGGACTCCGGGCTAAGGACCAACAAACTTATAACATCAATTAAAATGGCTGAAACTGGCTTTAAAAAATGGATCATTACCATCACGGTTATCGTGGCTTCATTGCTGGAGCTGATAGATACCACGATTGTGAATGTATCCCTGCCAACCATACAAGGCAACCTTGGCGCAACCCTTGAGGATGTGGCCTGGGTAGTTACCGGGTATGCGGTAGCAAACGTGATTATATTGCCCATGTCAGGCTGGTTAGGCAGCCGCTTTGGGCGTAAACAATATTTTATATCGTCTATTATTGTCTTTACCATAGCGTCTTTCCTGTGCGGTAACGCTACAGGTTTGGAAGAACTGGTTTTGTTCAGAATTGTGCAGGGGTTGGCCGGTGGCGGTTTAATCTCAACCTCGCAGGCAATATTGGTTGAAACCTGGCCGCGCGAGCAAATAGGCACCGCTACGGCATTATTTGGTTTAGGTGCGGTTGTGGGGCCTACTGTTGGCCCTACTATCGGCGGTTATATTACTGACCATTTCTCGTGGCGCTGGATATTTTATGTAAACATCCCGGTAGGTATGCTGGCCGCATTTTGCGCTTATACCTTTATTAAGGAAACCCCCAGGGACGCCAAGGGTAAACCTATAGACTGGTGGGGTATTGCCCTGCTGGCCGTTGCGGTGGGTAGTTTGCAAACGATATTAGAGAAAGGTGAATCTGAAGACTGGTTTGCCAAAACTTACATCCTGGTGCTTACTATCACGGCTATATTAGGAGTGATCCTGTTTATATGGC
>DATCXS010000290.1:0-3786 GCA_036565645.1 Mucilaginibacter sp. | reverse complement strand
GCCTGCCATTGTTGCCGTGAATGCTGCGGGAAATAGCGAGTCTAATAGCTTTGATACCGAGATAGTTGAATTTGCGAAATGTTTTGCCACTGCTGATACGAAAGAGGGAATTGCTGCATTCCTTGCCAAAAGAAAACCCGCCTTTAAAGGTAAATAAACGTCGGTTCATTACATTTCCCTGACCAAAATACCTGAATGGTCAAAAAATAAATCGTTGTTAATCAATCGATTGAATAAACGTGACATTTGAATGAAAAATCATATAGGTTTTGTGATGTTACTTTGCCTGCGTGTTTAAAAACAAAGCACAGCAATTTAATATTAATACATACCACTATGAAAAATTTAAAAATCACAGCAATTGTTTTAGCCTTAGCAGGTTTTGCCTTAGGCGCTAAAGCACAATCCAACCCTACATCTTCAAAAACAACAGGTATCCGTTACAGCGTTGGCGTTGATGCCGGATTGCCAACAGGCAATTTATCAGATACCTATAGCTGGAACCTGGGCGGTTCGTTACAAGCAGACATTCCCGTAGCGTCACAATTATTTGTTACGGTAAACGCAGGCTACAACAACTTTTTTGGTAAAGACGTGACCGTTGCCGGCGTTACTGTATCAAATCCAAACATCCAGCTACTGCCGGTAAAAGCAGGTTTAAAATACTTTCCGGTAAGTAAGTTCTACGTACAAGGCGAAGCTGGTGCAACCTTTTTGTTAAACAAATCTGACATCGGTGCTAACAACTCTACCGTGTTTACTTATGCTCCGCAAATTGGTTATCAATTCTCGCTGGCCGGTAACAGTTTCTTAGACGCCGGTGTACGTTTTGAAAACACTACCAAATTGAATAACAGTTTTGATGACTACAAGCTTCACTTTGTTAGTTTACGTTTAGCTTACGGATTCTAAAAAAACAGACCCACAACTATCTATAAATGGAAAAGCGCTGCCAATTTTGGCAGCGCTTTTTTTGTGGGCTATATAAGCAAATTAAAAATTAACATTTTTTTACATCTATTTATAGCGCGTAATTGCCCGGGGATATTAGTTTTGCACAAGTTTTATTGTAAACTGATATATTGCGGTAAATTATACACTGTTAACGCTTTGAGCGTTTTAACATTTAATCTTAAAAAATAATATGAAAATTACCTTTAAGGCTCTTGTTTACGCTGTTGCATTTACCTGTTTTTTTTCGGCGGCAAAAGCGCAGATCATCATTCCTGATAGTGTGAGGATTGGCTTAGGCGCCAGTATAGCCTCAACCAATGGTAATAATTTTGGGGTAGCCGTAAATAAAGCTATAGGAGATGATGCCAAATCAGCTTATAATTTTGGTGCGGGCCTGGCATTAAATGTTGACGTACCCATATTTTCATCAATGTATATCACCGCATCAGCAGGGTATATGAGCTTCTTCAAAACAGCAAATGCTTCAAAGAGCCAGCAGGCCATTGCCGGTATAAATACACCAAACTTTAACACTATACCATTAAAACTGGGGTATAAATTTATAATAGGCAACCGGTTTTATGTCAATGCCGAGGCAGGCGAGACACTATTAGCCAACAAAAAAGCATTATATGCAATGTATGGCAATGCCTTTACCTGGTCGCCGTCAATAGGTTTATTAATGCCGTTTACCAAACATCACCACCAATACATTGATGCAAGCTTGCGTTATGAAAGCACTCAAACCTTTTATAACGACAACAACTTAAACAATTTTTGGGCGCTGCGTGTTACCTATGCATTCAATTTATAGCTAATAGCTATAACCCCTAATGCCCCGGCCATATTCAAAAAATGGCTTAATAAACCTAAACGCTTGCAAGTGTATCGTCAGATATAGCATTTTTGTGTAACTTACGCATTAAACAGGCCAGATAATAATTGCCGATATGAAGAAAATCCTCATCATAGATGATGAAGTAAATGTTGCCATACTGCTTTCCAAATTTTTAACGCGCAACGGATTTGACGTAACCACCGCATCAAGTGGTAATAGTGGTATAGAGCATCTTAAAAAGGAAGAATTTGATTTAGTACTTTGCGATTATCGTTTAGAGGATACAGACGGCCGGGAAATGCTGCGTTTAATTAAAACGCAATATCCTAAAACCGGGGTTATCATTATTACAGGCTACTCTGATATTAAGATGGCTGTCGAGCTGATCAAAATGGGTGCTTATGATTATATCAGCAAGCCACTATATCCAGACGAGATTTTAAATACCATAACCAAGGCTATTGAAACCCGCCAGGCTTTAATGGAAAATGACGAGGCCCCCGCGCCCGTGTCCAAAGCAACTAAAAAACAAAGCGTATTATCAGACGGGGTGGTTGTTGGCACCAGCCATGCGTCGAAAGAGCTTTTCAGGCAAATTGAATTGGTAGCTCCAACCAACTACAGTGTTATTATATTAGGCGAAAGCGGTTCAGGTAAAGAAGAGGTAGCTAAAAGCATACACCTGCACAGCCCCCGCAGTAGCGAACCGTTTATAGCTATGGATTGCGGCTCGCTTACTAAAGAACTGGCAGCAAGCGAATTTTTTGGACACGAAAAAGGATCATTTACCGGTGCGTTTGCTACCAAGATAGGCCACTTTGAAATGGCTAACGGCGGCACTTTGTTTTTAGATGAAGTGGGTAACCTGTCGTACGAGATACAAGCGGCGTTGCTGCGTACCGTGCAAGAGCGTAAAGTAAAACGCATAGGCAGTACCAAAGAGATTGATCTGGATGTACGCATCATTGTGGCAACTAACGAGAACCTGATCGATGCTATTAACAAAGGTAAATTCAGAGAAGATTTATATCACCGGTTTAATGAGTTCAGTATTTATTTACCGCCATTGCGCGACCGGGGTAGCGACATTATGCTGCTGGCCGAACATTTTTTGCTTTTAGCTAATCAGGAACTTGGTCGTAATGTTACGCAGTTTTCGCCCGAGGTGATAGCGTGCTTTATGAGCTACCGTTGGCCGGGTAATGTACGAGAATTGAAAAATATTGTACGGCGCGCAACGCTGATTAGCGAGGATACCGAGATCACTACCAAATCATTACCATTAGAGATATCGAACTACAAAATGCCTGCATTTGATTATGATAAGCAGCCGGGCCAGAGCCGGCCGTTATATGGTCAGCCGCAGCAAGAGTATCGCCCCGAGCCAAAAGAGCAGCGCCATAACCTTAAAAATGCAGCTTTAGAAGCCGAGTATGAAACTATCTTACGTGTACTGCGCGAGGTTAACTTTAATAAAACCAAAGCTGCCGAAATATTAAAAATAGACCGCAAAACGTTGTACAACAAGATGAAGGCTATTAACCCTAAATAAGAGTAGTCGATGAGTGAAGGAAAAAGTGTAGATGCAGAAACTATGAGTAAGTTGAGGCACGATATTAAAAATCAGCTATCAAACATACACCTGGCTTTAGACACCATTAAGTACGAGGTTGAGCAGCCGTCTGAAGATTTTTTGTATTGCGTAGAGACGATTTTAACCAGCGCTGCAAAAATAAATGATATTTTGGGCAGCTCCCGATAAAACTATTTTACCTTTCTTTGTTTATAGTGTTGTTACAAGCAATACCGTAAATGTCGATTTTTAACTATAAACAGCGTAATACAATTATCCTGGTAAGCATCATTGTGCTTGGCTGTTTTATATTGTATGCACTGAGTAGTTTATTTAGTTCGATATTGGGTGCTATTGTACTGTTTACCATTTTCAGGCCCTTTTATCTGTACCTGGTTGAACAAAAAGAATGGAACCGCCC
>DATCXS010000050.1:0-4353 GCA_036565645.1 Mucilaginibacter sp. | reverse complement strand
TTTGGTGTAAACTATCAGTTGTTTCTTGGTTAAAAATTCGTCGGCCAGTGTTGTTGCAGTGTTCAGGTAGCCGCCACCATTTCCGCGAATATCCAGTACCAGTTTTTGCAGGCCGTCTGTCTTTAACCCGGCCAGCGCCTTACGAAAATCGGCATCGGTAGTCGATGCAAACTTGCTTATTTTGATATATCCGGTAGTTGGGGTAAGCATATAAGCAGCATCCAGGCTGCTTAGGTCTACATGATCGCGCTTGATGTTATAAAACCTGGTGGTTTTGCTTCCCGCGGGCATTACGGCCATAAGCAGCTGTGAATCTTTAGCACCACGAAAAATGTCGCTCACTTTCTGGGTAGTTAGATGCGTACCCGCAAAGCTTTGATGGTCAACTTCCAGCACTTTATCGCCGGGGCGCAGGCCGGCATTGTAGGCTGGCCCGCGAGGCGTTACTTGCGTTACTACCAGGGTATCGCGCAGCAAAATATATTCAACACCAATGCCCGTAAAGCCGCCCTCTAAACGCTCATTGATGCTGGTAGCTTGTTGCGCCGGTAAATAAACCGAGTGTGGATCAAGGTTTTGCAGCAGATTGTTTACGGTAGACCCTTCAATGCTATCTACATTTACCGAGTCGACGTAGTTGTGCCGCACAAGGTCAAGTACTTTGGATACCTTGTCGCCATTCAGATCAATATGTTCGGTGATATGGTTATCGCTTATAAAAAGACCAATGGCCACACCCACCAATAATAAAATAACCGACCTGAAAATAATTGCCGCTGCTCTTTTCATAGAATATTTGCAAATCTACTGATTTGGGCTGATAGCACTGATACGCCAATTGTATTAATCATTAAAAAATCAACAGGTTATTGTAAAAATTGCGATGCCCGATCTGGTATCTAATCTCTCCCAATAATTAATCCAGTCTCGAATATTTTGTTGATTTTTGTAAAAAAAGCCACCATGCAAACTACTACTGAAAAGGACTCGCACTATAACCATCTCGAAAAAATGAGTGTAGCCGAGATCCTTCAGCATATTAATCAGGAAGATCAGACCGTTGCTGTTTCGGTAAGCAGGGCCATACCACAAATTGAAAAGCTGGCTACGGTAGTTGCCGGGAAGATGCGCGCCGGAGGCAGGCTGTTTTACATAGGTGCAGGTACCAGCGGCAGGCTGGGCGTGGTTGATGCCTCAGAGTGTCCGCCAACGTTCGGTGTTCCGTTTGATTGGGTGGTGGGTATTATAGCCGGTGGCGATGGCGCCATACGTAAAGCCGTTGAGTTTGCCGAGGACGACACCGAACAGGCATGGAAAGATCTGCAGGCATTTAACATCACTGAAAAAGATGTGGTAGTGGGTATTGCGGCATCTGGCACTACGCCTTATGTTAGTGGTGGACTGAGAGCGGCTAACCAAAATAAAATAACCACAGGTTGCGTTGTATGTAACAGCAGCAGCCCGGTAGCAGCCGAAGCTAATTATCCCGTCGAGGTTGTTACCGGCCCGGAGTTTTTGACGGGCAGTACACGCATGAAAGCCGGTACGGCACAAAAGCTGGTGCTGAACATGCTTACCACTACGGTTATGATACAGATGGGCAGGGTAAAAGGCAACAAGATGGTTGATATGCAGCTGTCGAATAATAAACTGGTAGATCGCGGCATTAAAATGGTAATGGCCGAAACGGGGCTTGACGAAGCTACCGCCGCACAACTGCTCAAACAACAAGGCAGTGTACGTAAGGCGGTTGATTTTTATAAAGCCCAACCCAGCCCTCCCCGGTAGGGAGGGCTGGGTATGTACAACTTTTCAATTAAAATAAAAATGTCTCCCCTGCCGGGGGAGACCCGATAGCTATCGGGTTAGAGGGGGCTGAATGCACGAAATAGAACCATATTATAAATGGCGGGACGACTACATAGCCTCAGAGGACGAGCATTCGCCTTTTTACGCTACGGAGTACAATGAGTTTGAGTTTGATAAGCAGATCTATAATTTTCTGCTGCATCCGCAATGGGATTCGTTTGGCTCAAATACCTTGTACATAAAAGTATTGTATGCCGACTACGATCGCTCATACGCTATCATAGAATTTATTGGCGAGTGGAACGATGCCATCAACAACGATATTATGCTGCTGAAGCGCGAGATCATTGAGCTAATGATCGATAACGGCATCACCCGGTTTATTTTGATCGGCGAAAATGTGCTCAATTTCCACTCGTCCGATGATTGTTATTATGAAGAATGGTTTCAGGATGTGGACGACGGCTGGATAGCAGGCATTAATTTCCGCGAGCATGTAATCGAAGAGTTTAAGCATAACAACATTGATTACTATATCAATTTTGGCGGCGAACTGGATGAGCTGAACTGGCGGGGACTTAAACCTTTGCAAGTGTTTAAAAAAGTGGAGGAGCAGTTGATAAAACGTTTAAATTGAACTTAGATGGGAAATTTGAGACATGAGTGTTGAGCTGGTAAAAACTAAACTATTGCCCGGTTTTTGAGTCTTAAATTTAAATTAGATAGGGATATTGGTATTGATTTTTCAAATCTCACGTCCCATATCTCAAATCAATACACTACATTCGTATAATTAATTATTTTTAATAAAATGGAAAACAATAATCCAGACTACGTTTATGACAACGTAATGCAGATCGATGACGCGGCTTCGTCGCGTAAATTTTTGGCTAATGTGTTTTTGTGGATGTTTATAGCCCTGGGGGTATCCGCTTTTTGTGCATACGCTTTTGCCACCACACCTTCATTGATGCAATTAATGGTTGACGAAACTACCCAGCAGCTTTCTGGCCTTGGCTATGTCATTATGTTTGCACCATTGGCCTTTGTAATGTTAATTAGCTTCGGCCTTAACCGTCTTTCCTATCCGGTTTTAGCTTTATTGTTTGTTGCTTATGCGGCAATAACCGGGATGAGCTTAAGCTTTATCCTGCTTATTTATACAGCAAGCTCAATATTAAGCGTATTTATAAGTTCATCGCTGTTATTTGGTGTGATGGCTGTTGCAGGTTACACTACCCAACAGGACCTGACCAAATTTGGCTCAATTATGATGATGGGCCTTTTCGGTATCATCATTGCAAGCGTGGTTAATATGTTTATGCACAGCAGCGGCCTGGATATGGCTATCAGCTACATTGGTGTAGCTGTATTCATCGGCTTAACTGCTTACGACGTACAAAAACTGAAACGTATTGGCGCAGGCTTAGAGTACGGCGACGCATCGGCAAAAAAATATGCGCTGATGGGTGGCTTAACCCTTTATCTTGATTTTATCAACCTGTTCCTGATGCTGCTCCGCGTTTTTGGCAGAAGAAGATAATCAGACAAAATACAGCAAAAAAGCTGCTCCGCAAACGGGCAGCTTTTTTGTTTTAGGCCCCTGGATGGCAATAAAAATTTAAATTCTTCGTGGTTTGTTATTAATATTACAGCATGAAACAATACGGACTCATTGGTTTCCCGCTTTCGCATTCATTTTCCAAAAAATATTTTACCGAAAAGTTTGATAACGAGAATATCACCGACGCGGTATATGATCTGTATCCTTTAGAGCATGTTAAAGACCTGCAGGATCTGTTAGATGTCCACCCCAATCTGGTGGGATTAAATGTTACTGTACCGCATAAAAAAAATGTGCTGCGTTATTTGGATTGGATAGAGCATGACGCCCGCACTGCAGGTGCCGTAAACTGCATCCGTATTACCAAAGAAAGCCCTGTACTGGCGGCCTTTAACGGCGAGGTTGGCGTAGGGGGCCATGATTTCAGGCTGGAAGGTTTTAATACCGATTTGTACGGCTTTGAAATGTCGCTAAAGCCATTGCTGAAAGAACAACATACCGAAGCCTTAATATTGGGCGACGGCGGCGCAGCACAAGCCGTGAAATGTGTTTTGGAGAACCTGGATATTGCCTACAAAATAGTAACACGTAAGCCACACCCGGGTAACCTGTTATTTAGCGAATTAAAACCGCATCATATCAAAGCGCACAAACTTATAATTAATACCACACCGTTGGGCACTTACCCTAAAATAGAGGAATGCCCGCCAATACCCTATGATGCTATAACGGACGAGCATTTGTTGTATGACCTGGTGTATAACCCGCCCGAAACCGAGTTTTTGCGCAGAGGCGGCGAGCGCGGCGCTACACCCAAAAATGGCTATGAGATGCTGGTACTGCAGGCCGAAAAATCATGGGAGATCTGGAACTCAAAAGAAAAACATCCATGAGAGTATTTGCCCTTTGTATAGTTGGTATTTTGTTATTGGCGGCCTGCGGCGACAATCATGATTATTCGCCCAAACCACGCGGATACT
>DATCXS010000330.1:0-3134 GCA_036565645.1 Mucilaginibacter sp. | reverse complement strand
TCCATATATCTGCCTTAATTTCAGGAAAATAGGTGTCGCCATCAAAGTTTGCGTGAACAATGGTCAGATAAATTTTATCGGTAAGCAGCATTGATTGCCTGTAAATCTCGGCCCCGCCCACAATAAATACTTCGTCCTGACCGGCGCATAGATCCAACGCCGCTTGCAGCGAATTTACCACTTCGCAGCCCGCAATTTCAATTTGCTGCCGGGTTATCACAATGTTACGGCGATTTGGCAAAGGTTTGCCTACTGAATCATAGGTTTTGCGCCCCATAATAACGGTGCCGCCGGAAGTGATCTCTTTGAAATGTTTTAGATCTTTGGGTAAATGCCAAAGAAGCTTGTTGTCTTTTCCTATCGCGTGATTTTGAGCGATGGCAACTACTATTGATACTATCATGAATTCTTTTTATCCTGTGTTCTATATCACCACGTCATTGCGAGGAACGAAGCAATCCCCGATTGGACAGGCTGTGTTTGATTTGCATGTGTAGAGATTGCTTCGTTCCTCGCAATGACGCAGCGGGGAGTAATTCACACGTCTCTTTTTGTCATTGCGAGCGAGGGACGAGTGTGGCAATCGCGAACTTTGGTTCCTACGCTACGCTTGCAATGACAAATATCCAATTAAACTGCCACTGCCCCCTTAATATGCGGCCAGGGGTCGTAATTCTCCAAAGTAAAATCCTCAAATTTAAAATCGAAGATATCTTCCACTTCCGGATTTAGTTTCATGGTTGGCAGCGGGCGAGGGTCGCGGCTTAGTTGCAGTTTTACCTGGTCAAAGTGATTGTTGTAAATATGCGCATCGCCAAAGGTATGGATAAAGTCGCCCAACTCCAGATTGCACACTTGAGCCACCATCATAGTGAGCAGCGCATAGGATGCAATATTGAAAGGCACGCCCAAAAAAATGTCGGCACTGCGCTGGTACAATTGGCAGGACAGTTTACCATCGGCCACATAAAACTGAAACAGGCTATGGCATGGTGGTAAGGCCATCTGGTTAACATCAGCCACGTTCCAGGCCGATACAATGATGCGGCGCGAATCGGGGTTATTTTTGATCTGATTAATGATCTGGCTTATCTGGTCTATATGGCCGCCGTCGGGGGTAGGCCATGAGCGCCATTGGTAGCCATACACCGGTCCGAGGTTACCCTCGGCATCGGCCCACTCATCCCAGATCCGTACGCCGTTTTCTTTCAGATAGCGGATGTTGGTATCGCCCTGCAAAAACCAGATCAACTCATGGATGATAGATTTGAGGTGTAATTTTTTGGTCGTCACTAACGGGAAGCCGTCCTGCAGGTTAAAGCGCATCTGGTACCCAAATACACTTACGGTTCCGGTGCCGGTACGGTCATGCTTCTGGGTGCCGGTCTCCATTACGTGGCGCATTAGGTCGAGATATTGTTTCATATTTTATTGAGTGATTGATGGCCCCGATAATTATCAGGGGAGTGAATGTGACTTCACGATTACAAATAAAAAAAATCTATTTTTGGCTTCCTACGGATGTTTATAAAAACAGCCGTTGTTAATCATTTCTGCATGATCACTTTTCCAAACGCAAAGATAAACATTGGCCTTAACATTACCGAGCGCCGGCCCGACGGTTACCACAATCTCGAAACCATTTTTTATCCCATACAAATCAAAGATGCGCTGGAGGTGATTGAGGCCGGAGAACTGAGTTTTGAATCGTCGGGACTGGACATCCCCGGAAGGATAGAAGACAACCTCTGCATTAAGGGTTATAGCCTGCTCAAAAAAGATTTTGATCTGCCCGCCGTGAAGATCCATCTGCATAAACACATTCCCATAGGTGCGGGGTTAGGCGGTGGGTCGGCCGATGCTGCTTTTTTTATCCGGCTGATGAATGAAAAATTTAAACTCGGTCTTACCATTGACGCGCAGCAGAACTACGCCCGCAGGCTGGGTGCCGATTGTTCCTTCTTTATCGCGAATAAGCCGGTATATGCTTTTGAAATAGGCGATGAGTTTGAAACGATAAAATTAGACCTGTCAGGCTACGCAATTGTTTTGGTAATGCCAGACATTCATATCTCAACATCCGAGGCTTACAGCGGCGTAAAACCCGCACCTGTAAAGCATTCTCTGTACGATCTGATATACGAGCCAATTGAGGACTGGAAAAAGTTAATCAAAAATGATTTTGAAGAGAGCATCTTTCGCAACCACTCGGCAATACGAGGGGTAAAGGCTGCTTTGTACGAGGCAGGCGCCATCTATGCCAGCATGAGCGGTAGCGGTGCCTCGGTGTTTGGTATCTTCCGCCAAACGCCTGACTTGTCTGCGTTAGAGCACGACAACCAGGTATTCTACAACGTTTAGATAGCCGATGGTGCTATGGGTGACTAATATACTCGCGGTCCTCATCGCTTAGTGTATCGGAGTCGTTATCGACATCATTGTCCTGTGGATTGCTGCCTGCAATGCTGCGTGCCTTTTTTGGCCTACCCACCAATATGCCTAAAATAAATGCCACCACCCCAAAGGTTAGGAGTGCCGCAAGTTTTGAAACATAAAAGGTGCCGAACAAAACGGTGAATCTTACCGGGTCGGTATTTTGCATTAGTACCACTGTCAACAAAACGGTGATGATAATAATCAGCATGGTTGTTATCCGCATAGCTTTTTAGGTTGGTTTGACTTTTTACCAATATCAGATTTTTATGGCGGTAATAAAAATACATTTCAAAATTGAGGATATCCCGGCAGGAGCGGAGTAGTAAAAGTCAAAATTAAAAAGTAAAAAACATGGAGAGCTGAGACTTTTTTAGAAATCTGAAAACCCACCTGCTTTTTGCCCCCTGGTCTGATGGGGTTTTTGGAAATAAGGTAAACGAACACGCGGCTCAAAATCTATCTTCATAATTTAGCTTTTCTTCCAGTTATTTCCCCGTTTATTGATATCGTTCCAATACCCCCTGTTTTTTCGCAATATTCAAAAAAGGTAATTTCGGTACACTAACTACATTGATTTTTGCAAAAAATCAGGTAAGTGAATTTTTTGTTTATGTAAATTTCATAATTATATTGATAATTAGATTATTGTATAGTTTTTTTACTATAAAAATGAATTGATACTAATTTATTTAGTATTT
>DATCXS010000261.1:0-4923 GCA_036565645.1 Mucilaginibacter sp. | reverse complement strand
AATATAAATGTTCTAGGGATTTGTATTCCGTAGCCGGTATCGTAACCGGTGTAATCTACCAGCTCAGGATCCTGGCCTGTATATTTGGTTAACGTAAACACATTGTTTACACTACCGTATATATAGAATCTGTTAACGTTTGGAGATTTTTTCTTCATTACACTTGTTAAGTCATAGCCTAATTGTAAAGTACGCAGTTTAATAAATGAAGCGTTCTCTAAGAATAGGTCTTGATTAACTTGGTATGGAGCAACCGAACTTGCAGGGTTGTAAATTGGATATTTTGAATAATCGCCTCTTTTTTCCCAGAAAGTGATCTCTTTTACTGAGTTGATGTTATTCAAACCTTCGTTGTTATAGAAATCAAATCTGTTAGCCATATTCTGGTTTAATAATTGACGGCCCAGGTTATAGTAGAAGTCTACGTTTAATGACCATTTTTTATAACCAATGGTGTTTGTCCAGCCACCAGAAACAGTTGGCAATGCATGACCTTTTAATGTTCTGTCAGCATCAGTAATCTGGTTGTCACCATTCATATCAGCCCATTTAGGATCGCCGGTTTTCATAGCAATACCATTATAAGTCATTGCTTTACCGTTTGCAACTGGTACTTCAGCATCTGCATTGTAAATGCCATTATTTGTTAATAACCAGTAGCTATCAACAGATTTACCAACTTGAAGCAGTCTGCTATTACCGTAAGCATCGTTAACAACAACTTGGCTTAAACCACCAGGCAGTGCTGTTAAGGTATTGCGGTTAAAGTTCATATTGATGCTGGTAGTCCATGAGAATTTATTTTCAGCCGGGAAAACAACTCCTGTAAGGGCAGCATCAAAGCCAGTGTTGCGGACAGCCATACCGTTTTGGATAATAGAGGTATAACCATATTCAGCAGCAGATGGAACACCTAACAGCATGTTTTTATCATGTTTATAATATCCGTCTAAGCTTAATGACAAGCGTTTGTTTAAGAAAGTTGCGTCAATACCCAGGTTTGCCTGGTCTGTATAAGCCCATTTCAGGTTATATGGAACATAACCAGCAGTATACGGACGGGTTAATGTAGCCAAACCGTCATATCCCGGAGAGATCAAGTTACCTGCAAAACCAATAAATGCGGTGTACTGAGGACCTTGTGAGTAGTTGTCGAAATATTGGTATTTACCCATTCTGCCAGCACTGGCATGTAACCTAAAGTCAGATACGCTGCTTTGGTCTTCAAAGAATTCTTTCTTTAAATCCCAACCTGCACCTACAACCGGTGAGTAAAACCAACGGTTTGTAGGCTGTTGAGTTGAAGCACCATCAGCTCTTAAGGTTACTGAGAAAGTATATTTATTTTTCAGCAAATAATCAGCTTTACCATAAAATGCAAGTTGGTTATTTCTGGTATGATCCAGGAACTTGTATACCAACTGGCTTTGGAATACTGTCGGAGTAAGGTAATTACCTTGACCTGGATCTGAGTTTAGCAAGTTTAACTTGATAAACTCGTTACTTCCTTTATATGCATAAGCATAAGTATATCTCGAGAAGTCATACTGGAACATATTACCAGCAGTGAACTCAAATTTATTATCGGCGTTTGGAGCGTACTCATAAGTGGCAATGTTATCGATTGTAGTACGATCATTGTAGCCAAAATAGTTAGACGCGTAGTTAGTTGTTTGCAATAAAGTTTTTGGATAGAAAATATCGCGGTAACCTTCGTTATAGTCTATGTTATAAGTAGTAACGAATTTAAACTTACCCAAATCTATTGCAAACTTAGCGTAGCCGTTAACAACGTTAGTTTTATTATCGTCAAACCCGTTATCAAACTGAGCTAAGTAGTTACCATAGTTAGTTTTGTTTGGCGCTATCGGTGTGCTCAAGTCAGGTATATAATTAACCTGGGCAAATCTGTCGCGAAGGTTTCTGTTACGATCGCGCAGTATATGATTAGCATTAACTACAGCGCTAAATGTAAACCAGTTTAACGGTTTCATGTTTAACAAGAAACGCGCATTATAACGGTCAAGACTTGTGTTGTCTGCAACACCGCCACTTTTAGTGTCACCTAACTGGAAGTTAAAGTTTGCTCTTTCGTCGCCACCACTGATACTTGCGTTTACACTGTAAATGCCCATGTTTTTATAGTAAAGGTCATTCCAGTTTGCAGGGCCATAAAACGCGTTATTTAACGAGTCGCTCAAGAACAATGGATAACTGTCATCAGTAGAAAAATTTCCGTTAGCAGCATATTTTCTGTAAAACTGCTGTCTAAATGAATTTTCAAAAGCACCGTTGAGCGTGGTAACAGCTCTAGGTGTTACTACACCGGCGTAGCTATCAAAAGTAATCCTTCTTTTAAGGGTAGCCCCTTTACTGGTTATAACGATAACGCCATTTGCACCTTTAGGGCCATAAATAGCTGTTGCGTCTAAACCTTTCAATACCCTGATTGATTCGACGTTTGCCATATTGATGATAGACAGCAAGTTTGTAGCAGGACCAATCCTGTCGTACTTGTATTGCTGGATATCAAAAGCATAAGGGTGGTCACCAACTAACTGAACACCATCAAGCACAACAAGTGGCTGTGTCTCGTAAGCTTCACGGGCAGACAATAATGGCAGTGAAGTACCGTGGATAAACATGTTTTGAACAGTTCCCGGCTCGCCGTTTTGTTCATTAACATACACACCTGCAGCATTGCCTTTTAAATACTGTTGCAAAGAAATTGCAGGGAATGTAGACAGCGATACAGGATCAAGCTCATTTGTTTTAGACTCAAGCCTTCGTCCAATGGTATTCTTTGGCGGCTTAATGGCCACATTTGAATCCATCGTTGTCGTATCTTTACGAGTAGTATCGCGTCCCACTCTGGCGGTACCCCTTAAATGGATACCTCCTTTTGTTTTGGTGTGATTTGAGACACGTGCAGGCATGGCTGAATCGCCAAAGGAGTACGTTGTTGTACATAACACACCCAGGAAAGTTATAATTGCAATAATGCGCATAACAGATAATTAAGTATTAACTGATTAAAAAACTGGTTATTAATTGATTGTTGTAATGGAATATATTTATATCAACGTTTTGATTATCGACCTTCTTTAAGGGTTAAAGATCGTAACGTGAATATGAAATACCGATAAAAATCTCTGGTTCGCCAGGACCCATCAAAATTTCCTAATAATCAACACCGACACACGTCAGTTGATTATTCAGAAATCGATGGCAAGCAGCGCCGAAAGGATTTGCTCCAAGGGGTTTTTGTAAAATTTTGATCATAGCTGGTTTATAATAGTAAATAAATTGATTGTTAGGGTAATAATTAATAATTGGTATTATAAATTGGTTGCGAAAAGCCTCAAATCCTGCTGTGGGTGGCTATTCACTTTGACAATGATACAATAATAATTTAATATGTTCAAAATTAATTTTAAAATATTCTGATTTTCTTGAGCAAACCTTATAAAAAGAAAGATTTATTACCTAAAAGCGTGATTTTGAGCATGAAAATGGCCTTAAGAATAGGGCAAACGGACAGTTATTTTGTCCCAAAGGGTCAGTTTTTTGACTGGTTTTTTCCACATTATATTATACATCCCGATTATTATTTAGATATTTTGTTAACAACTTAGACCTTTTTATTGACCTCCGTTTTTTTTAACCTGTCGGTGCTAAACAGATACCGGCTATGAACTTATATTACATTGCGGCAATGCTTGCTTAGCCTGTCCTTCAACCTGTTTGTTTGTAAAGAAATAAATTGCTAAAAAGTCAGGCTTTTATATTAACTTCCCCCAATAAATAAACCTAATTCCTGTAATATATGATATCTAAAAAACTCCTTATTAAACTGGGACTTTTGTGCTCAGCCATTCTATTATTTTCTTTCGTTCCTAAAGCCGATGACCCTATAGACAAGATAGTTGCCGCACTACAAAAATGGGCGGATACTAATCCGCAAGAAAAAGTTTACCTGCATACAGACAAGCCGTATTACGCTGTAGGAGATACTATTTGGTTTAAAGGTTACGTAACCGTTGGCAGCAGGCACCAGCTATCTGCTTTAAGTCATGCCTTGTATGTCGAACTGATAACTCAGAACGACTCGTTAGTACGTACCTTAAAACTACCCATTACTACGGGTATGGTAATAGGCGACTTTGTTTTAGGCGACGACCTTGGGCCAGGTAACTACCGCATCCGTGCATACACACAATGGATGCGCAATGCCGGCGACAGCTATTTTTTTGATAAAACCTTCACCGTTGGCGATCTTGATAACGACAATGTAATTACTAAAGCCAACTATCAATATAAAACGATTAGTAATAAAACGATATTAGCAGCATTACTGACTTACACAGATGGAGCAGGAAAAGCTTTTGCAGATAAAAGAGTAAAATATCAGGTCGTTATTAACAAGCAGGTTGTTGATACCAAGGTTGCACAAACCGATGCGTTGGGTAATTTGTTGATTAATATAAATAATGATAAAAAAAACAACCTGGCCGGTGCCTATATCCGCACTATTATTGACAATAAAAACAACCACCCTGTTGTACGCGATTTTCCTATAAAAGCATTACTGTCGCAAAGTGATGTCCAGTTTTTTCCAGAAAGCGGTAATATGGTTAATGGCATACCATGTCGCGTTGCTTTTAAAGCTGTCGGCGTAGACGGATTAGGTATTGACATAAAAGGAAAGATTGTTGATGATTCGAATAATCAGGTTGCCGAATTTGAATCAACACATGCCGGTATGGGCAATTTCCTGATCCGCCCGGAAGCAGGAAAACATTACACCGCCGCAATTACTTTCCCAGATGCCACTACTAAAAACGTGCCTCTGCCTGATGCTGTTAATGATGGCTTTATTTTGGGCGTATCTCAACCTAACAAAGACAGTATCCTGGTTAGGAT
>DATCXS010000202.1:0-3188 GCA_036565645.1 Mucilaginibacter sp. | reverse complement strand
GCCTGCCGATGTGATCTGAACACTTTTAAACAGCGGGCTGCCCTTAGCCAAATCAAATACCACGCGCCCATGCGCTGAACCACCAACAGGCCAGGTAAGCGCAACCGTTGAGGCTTTCTGAGTAACGGTGACGCCGTTTTTCTTGTTTAATCCTTGCCGGTTTATAGTTTGAGCCTGGCTTAGTGTATTTAAAAAAAATAAAGTGATCAAAGACAAGCCAATGGCTTTCAGTTGTTTTAAAATAAGCATAAGTGTTGTGGTTTACCTGGTAAATAAAAGTAACCATTAATTTTTATTAACCAAGCACAATATGCTGATGGTAGCAATGGCAACACTTTAGTATAGGATCTTTCACTACGTTACCTCTGACAAGCGTGTTGCCAATGACACGTCTATAATCGCTTGTCATCCTTGAACATAATGAAGGATCTTATACGAGCGATGAGCATTTACGTATAAGATATTTCGCTATCGATTATGAAAAGCGTGTTGCCAATGACAAGTCTATAATCGCTTGTCATCCTGAACATTGTGAAGGATCTTATACGAGCGATGGCATTTACGTATAAGATATTTCGCTATCGCTCAATATGACAAGCGTGTTACCCATGACAAGCGTGTTGCCAATGACAAGCCTATAATTCGCTTGTCATCCTGAACATTGTGAAGGATCTTATACGATCGATGAGCATTTACGTATAAGATATTTCGCTATCGCTCAATATGACAAGTCTATAAATTAGTAATATCCGAAAGATTAAAAATTACCGGTTTTTTATCCAAACTAATATGAGGAAGGAAAAACCCTCTCTTCGACTTCGTCGGAAAGAGGGTTGAGTTTTCTATTTCTTTTGTCGTTTGTACGTTTAGACAATGCGCACCTTATCATCCCTTAAAAAATATTTCAAAATAAATTTGCGCAACCGAATAATTGCATATATATTTGCAATCAATCAGTTGCAGATAAAATGAGACGAGATATTTTTCAAGCCATTGCCGACCCTACCCGCAGAGCCATATTGACTTTATTAGCGATACACGCCATGACCCCTAATGCCCTGGCCGAGCATTTTAACACCAGCAGGCAAGCGGTATCAAAACACATACAAATACTGGCCGAGTGCGAAGCGGTTAGCCAAAAGCAAAATGGCCGCGAAATATACTATCACGTAAATGCCAACAAAATGAAAGAAGTAGACAAATGGCTGGACACCTTCCGCAAGATATGGGAGGACCGCTTTGAACAATTAGACGACGTATTAAAGGACCTTTAAAAACAATCATCATGACAAACAAAACCGAAATTTTGAAAGACATTTCAAGCAGAAAACTAAACATTACCCGCGCATTTAATGCACCGGTTGAAAAAGTATGGAGAGCCTGGACCGAGGCTGAGCAGCTTGACAAATGGTGGGCACCGCGCCCGTGGCGCGCTATCACCAAAACCATGGATTTTACCGAAGGCGGCATGTGGCTGTATTGCATGGCCGGGCCAAACGACGAAAAAGCCTGGTGCCGGGTAGATTTTAAGGCTATTGCTCCGGTAAAAAGCTTTGTCGCCGACGCGAATTTTTGCGATGAAGAAGGAGCTATCGATACCAGCTTTCCGACGATGAACTGGGATAACCATTTTTTGCCGACAGACACTGGTTCGAAAGTAGAAATTACTTTGTCTTTTGATAATGAGGCGGATTTGGAAAAAATTATCCAGATGGGTTTCAAAGAAGGATTTTCTATGGGATTGGAAAACCTGGACGAGTTACTGGAAGCGTAATTTGTCCGAATTGCTACCGATTAAAAAATCACCTCGTCGCGGGCGTAGTGTGGCGATCTCTAAACATTTGGCTAATCAATTGCGCAGAGATCGCCACACTCGTACCTCGCGATGACGTGACGGGGTGTTGCTGTTACAAGGGCCTAAAGCTGGGCCGGCTGGTAAACGGTGAAAACGACCAGGGGATTGACAGGAAAATGATCACAAAGGCTACGGTATACCAGATAGCCATAGTTTTGAATTTCTGTTCATCGGTAGGCTTATGTTTCGTTTTTACCGAGCCGATAGTGATGAGTGTAATGGCGACGAGCATCATGGTGACATGCTCCATGCCGAAAAAGCGGATATTGCGCTCGCGCACGGCTATACCAAAATTATGCAGAAAATAGTTAACAATAGGGCTTACAAAATACAGGGTTAACCCCAATACCAACTGTACATGCGCTACAGTAGCTGACACTATACGCACAATATTGTCTGTTTTTGAAAAAGGTTTTTTGAACAGCCAGCCACGATAAGCGCGAAACAAGGCAAAGATGAGGCTGCCCAAAACCAGCCAGCGGGTAAGCGAGTGTAAGGCTAATAAGGTATTATACATATCAGCGTAGACGAATAATGGCCCGAAAACTTTTAATTTACTTAATACTTTTTA
The DNA here is from genome assembly GCA_036565645.1 of Mucilaginibacter sp. Lineage (GTDB taxonomy): Bacteria > Bacteroidota > Bacteroidia > Sphingobacteriales > Sphingobacteriaceae > Mucilaginibacter. The sequence continues at coordinate 762 of DATCXS010000202.1, read as the reverse complement.
TAAAAGAAACCAGCACCGGCACCAGTTCAGGATGCAGCGGCAAATCGGGTTTATTATAAGTTGCAGCGTTTTGCTGCCTGTCGGCCGGGCCTTGTTTCAGGATGTGGCTCATGCCATTGACAATTTGAAACCTTGCATTGGCCTTTACTTCTTTTAAATTAAATGCATCAGCAAGGCTTACCTGTATGTCGGTAGTTCCCTGAACAATTAACACCGGTACTGTTAGTTTGGCTATCTCCTGCTGTGGCTTATATTGAAACAGCGAGTGCATATAGGTTTGTAAAGATGCTCCAAAAATGGTTTCAAAACCCGGGTCCAGTTTTTGCTTTACCCTTTGCCCGGCTTTAATACTGTCAACTATCGGTACCACCTTGTCGTACAATCCCGGAGCGCTTACCTTTATTTGACGTTCCAAAACCTGGTCTAACGGAAAGCCTGCGCCCGCCAGTGATATAAACCCGTCCACCTTTTCGCGCTGGCAGGCTATCATCCCAATCAGCGAACCTTCACTATGCCCTGCTATAATAATTTTTGAGAAACGACCGTCGGCCTTTAAAAATTTGATGCAGGATACCGCATCATTAATCATATCTTCAAAAGCAGTTTGAGCCTGGGTTCGGGTTGCCGTACTTTGGCCAACCAGCCGTTTATCATAACGTAATGTGGCAATGTTATTTTGTTTAAAGGCATTGGCCAGCAACAGGTAAGTATTGGGCTTTATGCCCATTTGTACCGTATTGCCGTTACGGTCGGTAGGGCCAG
>DATCXS010000133.1:0-17369 GCA_036565645.1 Mucilaginibacter sp. | reverse complement strand
CCGACTGCAAGCTTATTTGCTTGTTTGCTGTCGGATTTTATGGCGACTGATCAAGCCGGGCAAACAAGCGCTGATTTTGCCCTGCATGTCAAACCTAAGCGTTAATTCTTTCTTTTCAAAAAATATATTAGTGCCTAACGCTGCTGATATATTTTTCATCAACAAAAAACAAAGCTATTGCGGCTTAGAACCTGAATGATAGTATGGGATGTTATATTATGTCTTAGGTTTTGCTGCTTTGGTGCTGTTTAACAAACGATAGCCCAGGGCTGCAAATAACGCAAAAACAACATGAGCCGGAATTAATTGCAGATAGTATTTATTAAAGCTGAGCGATGGCGGTAACGGATGCAGTTTAAAAACTGTTTTCCAAATGGCTACTGCCAGGATACCGCTGACACCGCCTAACAACAGGGTTTGACCCAGTGTAGGTTTAACTTTTCCCTGGGTCCAGAGTTCTAGATAAATTAATGCAAATAATAAACCCACCAGATAATGCGCTGCCCAGCCGGTAATTAATTTTTCTTCTTTGTTTAATATGGGCAATAGCCGTTTGCCAACTGACCTAATCGCTCAGGTTCGCTGAAGTTCTTGTCATCCAGTTCAGAAACAAGGTAACTGAAAGCTGTAATAAACGTAGTGCCGGTTATTGCGGAAACTAAAACATCTTTTGCTTTCATATACTTTTCCTTTAACCCTGATCTGAGTCATCTTCGAGCTGGTCTGCAGTGTATGTTCTTAATTCTCCCGAATTTAGCTTGACGGTTATCTTTTCGCCGATGATTTCTTCAATCAGCCCCTGCCCATCCGGAGTTAATACTTTCTGGCCTTTTTGGAAATTTGTGTTCATGCTGTTGTTTTAACTGCTACCATTCTATTGTTATTTCGGCATCGCCGGAAACTAAATATTCCTGATTGCCATCTTTAACCGGTTTACCTTTGAGCGGTTGTTCTTTTCCTTTACAGGATACGGTTAGAGGCGGTAGCTTGTGCTCGTTGGCCTTGATTACCATTAAACGACAGATTATACGACCATCGCCTGCAAGTTTAAACCTGACAGGTTTATGTTTTACAGATTCCAATCCATAAATCGGATAATCAGTATAGACCATAAGATTGACATCAGGCACCCGCATATAATGCCTTGGAAGAGTACCGAAAGCGTTACCTGCGCCGTACACTTCCTGACCCACCTGGCCTGACTTTTCCCAGCCGTCATGCAGATCCTCCAACGCAATCCACAGGGTCTTGTCTATCTCCCCAACCTTAGGTTTCCCGTGCAGCATGTCTTTCGGAAGCATGGGCGGGTAATAATAAACTGCTCTCTCCACCAAATACCTGACATATTCAGCTACCAACAAGCGTACCGGTTCAAAAAGTTCGACATCCTGGGCATGATGCAGGTAATCATGAAAAGCACAAAATACTTCCTGCTCTTCATAAACAGCCCCATAGGGGGCATTATCAAGGGGGAAAAGCATAAAGAAAGATGGAAAGTCTTTACCAAAGCCATAGTTGCAATCCCATAGACGCACGTTCTTGAAAATATTGGCCAGGCATAAATAGCTCAATTCCAGATATAATTCTTTTTTAGTGATCTTATATAGCCTTAACAAAGCACCTGCCGAAAAGGCGGTATTGTTAGCTTGGTAAAGCAGTTTAAAGCCCTCGCCCTGCATGCGCTGTGCCGCTTTTTCAGCCTCGGTTAAATACCGTTTGCTGCCGGTTAACTCCCAGGCTTGAAGCATTACCAGTGCATACAATCCAGGTACATCTTTCTCTCCACCTTCGCCGGGTACTGTTTCTGCTTTAACAACTTCCAGGGTATCCATCTTATAAAATACCGGCCATTCATAATTAAAATGATGAGCTATCTTGATAGAATATTCAAGCGAATCCAAAAAGAGTTTTTCAGCATTCTTGTCGCCTTTTAATGCAAGCCGTGATAAATTATGTAGTGGATGATGCAGATACCAGGAGTCCATTACCATAGGCTTCTTTTGCTCTTCATCAGCCTTCATTCCTTCAGCTAATTTGGGATGCCAGCGCATCAGTGTACCCAGCTTTTTGTTATAAAAGGCAGGGATACCCTGCTTAATACGTTCTATAACCTCAAGCGTAGTGCCGCTCCACTCCGTGTAATCTATAAGTGGCAGCAAAACGGCCAGCTGTACCATAACCTCGGGCGGCGTTGCATAATCGCACACATAGGCATTAAAATAATGATTACCATCAACCTGCAACCAACAGCCGGGGCTGTCAATAAGGTCTTTTAAACCCTTTTCTAATATACGGGGCCAGTGTTTGTAGCTTGTTTCTGGTTTAGGCAGCTGTAGATAGAGTGTGCTTAACTGGTTTAAAAATTGTCTGACCGTTGCTGCTTCGTCAGCAGGCACATTCGGATCAAAGGCTACCCATGCATCTGATACGACTACCGCTTTACCTGCTGCCAGGGGTTTACCGCTAATAGTTGGCGGCAGCGCCATACCCAACTCCGGCCATTCGCCACCCACAACGTCTGCCACCGAAGTCTGGGTCTGTTCACAATAATCGGCCAATGCAGTTAAATTTTGCAGGTAAAAAACTGCGCCGGCCTTTGGGCGCGTCATATGGAAATAAAGCTGGCCCGAGCGTGTTCCTACTTGCTTAACAAGCACTTGCCCGGCGGTATTTTCAATCTTGCCGGTTGTGCTTGTAGCCACAATATCCCTGGGCCAGAATGGGATCAACAGATCGTTGCCTGGAGTAAGGGTAGTTTTATAATTTAACAGCACAATATCGTTTTCGGGCAGATTGATCTCCAGTTCATATTTTCCAATAACCGAATTCAGCACAAGTTGAATTTGGCTATTGGCAGAACTTTTTTGGCTGCCGATCTTTAAATCTCCACCAGGAGCATAAGCCGCCCTAAAAGCAAGCTGCCCCCCGCCACTCCAGCTAACTTTTATAAAGAATGAATCTTCACTCAGATGACCGGTAAAAGTATAACCCCGGCGCTCAAATCGAAATATTTCCGGTTGGCCCTTGCTTTCAAAATATAAGCTGGTAGCCGCAGCCCATGGTGATATTGCATTAGACATATTAGGTTGTATTTATTTTAACTAACAGTTAATAAGATAAAGCGGTTTTAAAAAAAATAATGATTCCCAACTATTTAATTATGATGAGCAATTGTAGATCAACCCGGTGAAACTTCCTGTATCAGCAATTGGGCTGTCGCGATTATGGTTTGTTTGATGATTGATTCGCAGGGACCCTCAAAAACATAACGCATGGATACCAGGCGCCGGTTTATAACCGCCGAGACGAACATGGTACCAACCGGCTTTTCCCGCGTTTCACTTCCGCCGGGCGTGGTAAGGCCAGTGACGGCGACGGAGATGTCTGCCGGGATCAATTTTCCTAAACGTTGCGCAAGTTCATCAGTAACTTCTTTCGATTCCGGCGTAAACCGCTCAATTACTTCGTGAGGGACGCCCAATAAGCTTTCTTTAAGGGTAGCATCATAACAGGTAATGCCCCCCTTCAATATCTGCCCTGATTCATCAGTCAGCGCAAATTCAGAACATAGCCAGCCTGCTGTTGCACTTTCTACAAATGCAATGGTCAATTTATGCTCTGCCAGTATACGTGCACAATCAGCTATTTTCTGTTCCATGAATGTTACTTATCAGGTTAATCAAGCCGCTTATATCTGGTTGTTTTTCTAAGTTCTGTATTAATTCATGGCTTTATTTTCAGATAAAACACAAACAAAAAAGGGCCGTTTATAATATAATAAGCGGCCCCATATTTATTCAATCAAAAAACTATTCAACTTCTGCAGCAGCCTGTTCGTTAATGGTGTCGGCAGCTTCACTTAATAATTTGTCGGCATTTTTCTCTTCGTCCAGGGTTTGCTGTAATAAGTCTTGTGCTTCATTAAGGCCCAAAGTTCCGGCCAACGTGCGCATGGTACCGTATGATGCAATTTCATAATGCTCCACTTTTTGTGCCGCAGAAATAATGGCAACATCACGTACTTCAGTGCCTTTGTCGGTCTCTTTCAGTAATTCTTCGGCCTCTTTTAATAAGCCCTCCATAGCTTCACACTTAACGGCTTTAGCCTTTTCGCCGATAGAGTCAAAAATCTGCTCCAGGCGGCTCACATGACCTTCCGTTTCAATTAAATGTTGCTGAATTGTGTTTTTCAGATCATCAGACGTGGCGCCCTTAATCATTTTAGGCAGCGATTTTACCAGGTGCTGTTCGGCCCAGTAAATGTCTTTCAGTTCGTCAATAAACAATTCTCTCAATGCGCTTCCCGCCTCGGGAGAGCGATTTGGCGCTGCCTGAGCAGCTGCTTTGTCTTTCGTAGTAGGCATAATTTGATTTGTTTGTAGATTTATTTGGATTTGTTGTAAAGCGTGTGTCGGTGGCCCGGTAATAACCGAGCCGTCAGTATGGTAGCGCCCGCCGTGGCATGGGCAATCCCAGGTTTTCTCGGCGTTATTAAAGTTGACGATACAGCCGGCATGCGTACATACCGGGCTTAATGCCTGGATACCGCCTTGATCATTGCGATATACGGCCAGTTTCTTGCCGTCAAACTCCAGTACTTTGCCGGTGCCCGGCGTTAATCGTTTTAACGAATCAGTTTCCGGAATGCCAAAACGGTCGGCCACAAAGTGGTAGGCTACATCGGCATTTTCCTTAACAAATTCGGTAAAGCCATCAACCGGTTTAATCCGGCGGGTCGAGAATATATCATTGTAACGATTTTCAACGCCCATTACCTGGTCGGCCAATATTTTTGCTGATATACTGCCCAGCATCATGCCGTTGCCATTAAAACCGGTAGCTGTCAGGATGCCATCTGGCATAAAAGGTATCTGGCCGATATAGGGGAAGCCGTCGGCGGGAATATAGTATTGCGATGACCAATGGTATTTAACCGATGATACATTATAATACTTGCGTGTATATTCTTCCAGGCCGGCAAAAGCTCTTTCCGGGTCGTCATGGCCCGTTTTATGATCATTGCCGCCTACTAATAACAGCGGCTCGCCGTTTATAACATGCGTGCGCATATAATGATACGGTTCCTGCAAATCGTAAATAACAGCATCGGGGTAATCATTATCCTTAAGCTTAACAGCTAAAACATAACTGCGGTATGGCGCACAGCGAAAGCTAAACACATTGATGCCTGGCGGCATATGCGTTGCATAGATCACTTTCCTGGCGGATACCCTTTTATCCCCCAACTGTACAAAATGAACGTCGCCCTCATTTTCCAGTTTATCAATTAGCGTATTTTCTAAAAGTATGCCACCGGCTTTAAGGAAAGCATCTTTTATAGCCCTTAAGTATTTAATAGGATGAAACTGCGCCTGCCCTGCTATTTCAAGAACTTTTTTAACAGGTACCGGCGTGGGGGCTTCTTGCTTATAGGTAGCCGGGATGCCAACTTTCAGCATGCCCTGGTAAATGTTATCCAATTGCTTTGCCTCTTCATCAGTTTCGGCATATAGATAACCGGTTTTGCTTTCATAATCACAATCAATTCCAAAACGGTCGATGTTGGTTTTAATCAATGATGCACCCTCTTGTATGGCATCGGCAAATAGCTTTGCACCCTCTTCGCCAAAGGCGCTTTCGGCTTCGGTATAAGTAGTATCTGCAAAATTATTAATGTGAGCGCTGGTGCCGCCTGTGGTGCCAAAACCAACCGTTCCCAAATCGGCAATCACAACATGTTTTCCTGTCTGTTGCAGTATTAAGCCTGCTGTCAGGCCGGTAATCCCCGCACCGACAATCAGGCAATCATAAACCTGGTCTGTGAGCATACCAGACAGCACAGCATCCCCGGCCTGCTGCCAGGGGCTTTCCAATAAGCCGTCTCGTTTAATATTTGCTGTGGTTGTGCGCATAATTTATACTATAACCCAAAACCCTAAGCATAAGTTTCAAATTTTTACAAATAAGAAATTAATTAATTGTTAAGAAACATCCAGACCCAGAGGTAGTAATTAATTGTTATAAGATGGCCAGGCATAGCGATGGTTGGTGAGGTTACGTGATCCACGTGAATGTGTATCACTTTGAATCAGTTGAAAACCACAACAAATTGTAAATAAGGCAGTTAATTATTAAAATCCTGAAAAGTGGATCACTTTGGATCACTTTTTCTGACTTTTACGTCATTTTTTGGATCACTTGATTTTTTCTGGTTGAGGTTTTCAAAGTAAGCTTTCTGCCTGTTGGTTAAGCGGAAAGCTTAATACATTTTGGGACGAGGTTACGCTTCGCTAAACTCCGACCAGTGGGAGAGCGGAAGCTATAACAGCAAATAAAACGGATAATGCTATTTTAATTTTTCATGATAGACTTCCTCATTTTTGTGCCAAGCTATATTCTCCCCAAAAATCGGTATCGGCCATTGCGCCCATTGAACCGGCCTTCACTATCATCACAGTTATTGTAGCATTTTTAGGGATAACTGTATTCATACCGTTTATCTTAATATTATAAATAAACTTTTGAGCCTTAAGCCCTATATATTTTAAAGGAATGGCCAATTCATAAGTATAGGCAATTTTATTATCAAAAAGCTGCGCGGTTTTAATACCATATTCATTATAAACCGAAATAAGCGTATCATTGATCGCTTTTATTCCTGACACTTTAATTTCCTTCGATTTATTGGTTAACTGCATATTTATTACATTCCTGAAAGAATCAATCTTTGCATTATTGATAGCAGAATCTTTAGTTAAAACCGGTTTATCCTTTAAATTTAATATCGGAGAATTCGTCCGGCCGAATAAAGGGTAAATAATCATTATTCCTATATCATTTTTTTTGCCGGAAGGATTTATGGTAAATGTGATGCCACCATTGATAATTTTATAAATAATGTTAGGCTCTGTTGCATGGACTACTAAATAAAGGTTATTATCATCGTTAGCAATGGTATAAAAAAGATTAGTAGCGTGGTTATAAGCCTGAAATTTACCATCCCATTCGGTTGCTTTGCCGTCAATTTTTATATTAACCGGCGCATATACGCTTTCTTCCTGTATTTTTGGAAGCTTTTGCGCGTTGACAGCTAAAGCTATAACAGAAAATAAAGTCAATAAGATGAACCTGAAATGTTTCATAAGAACGGGATCCATAATAACTATAAATTAGTTATTAATTAACCAATTGCAAAATATTTTTGATCTTTACTGATCGCTTCCATCCGCATATTGCTGAAAAATCAACGTCAGGCGTCTAACATCGTGGATAAAGTAAGTCATTCTTTTCCCGCCTTGTCATCTTAAGCATAGCTAAAGATCTTGTATGAGCGATTTAACAAGCTATACATAAACATTCGTGCCATATTTAGCATGTGTATAGATCTCTCCCTTTGGTCGAGATATCAAAATTGTTATTTCACCTTTAGCCGCGGGGTTCACTTAGGATGTCAAATTCAATATACCAAGACAGTACAGGATGGATTTACGCTTCAGTAGCATTATGTTTGTTAAAACCAATGCCGCACACAGTTGCGGCTATACATAAACCAACAATCTACTTCATACCATAATGAGCTTGAAACGCTTCTTTGCCGGCCTGCTTTTATCGGGCGCTATGATATTTGACGCCACTGCGCAGGTTGTACCTGTGCCTGATGCTTCGCTGCCTAATTTTAAATCTATTGAAACCGGTTTTATCACGGTGCCTGATAATATCCAAACCAGCGTGTACTGGTACTGGCTGTCTGACAATATCTCGAAAGAGGGCGTGGTAAAAGACCTGGAGGCTATGAAGCGCGTGGGTATTAACCGCGCCTTTATCGGCAATATTGGTATTGACGGTATGCCATCGGGCAAGATCAAAATATTTACGCCCGAGTGGTGGGATGTGCTGCATACCGCACTGAAAACCGCAACACGATTGAACATCGAGATCGGTCTGTTTAACAGCCCTGGCTGGAGCCAGTCGGGCGGGCCGTGGGTAAAGCCCGAGCAGGCCATGAGGTATTTAATTTCATCGCAAACGCGGGTTGCCGGGCCGGTGGCTTTTAACCGGGTATTGCCGAAACCAATTGATGTATTCCAGGATGTCAAAGTAATAGCTTACCCCGTGGCTGCTGATTACGGCGCATCTGTTGCTGATTTGAAACCTATACTGTCATCAACCCCACAGGTGGATGGTTTGAATACTTTGATTGACGGCAACGATGCTACAACCGTTACCATACCGCGCGGACAGCCGTTTTCATTTAACATCGCGACAGCACAAGCATTTACTGCGCGTAGCCTGACCATTGTTCCGGGCCATGAGGGTTTTAGTTTTTCGGGTGATATACAGGCAAAAGTTAACGGCAGGTATGCTACCATCAAACATTTTTCTATTGACAGGGGAAATACTGCGCTTAATGTAGGTTTTGCGCCGTTTGGGCCAGTTGCTGTATCAATCCCGGCAACTACGGCTACTGATTTCAGGATCGTTTTCACGCATGTGTCCAACAACTGCAAGATCGCGGAAGTAAAACTATCGGCCACGCCTGTGGTTGAAAACTATATAGAAAAAACCGAAGCTAAAATGTGGCCTACTCCACATCCGTTTTGGGATGCCTACCAATGGCCGCAGCAGCCGGTTATTGATAACAACAAATATGTGATAGACCCCGGTAAAGTCATTGACATTACCAAATATATGGCTGGCGACGGCACCCTGAAATGGAATGTGCCGGCAGGCAACTGGATCATTGAGCGTACCGGCATGACGCCAACAGGCGTGAAAAACTCGCCTGCTACGCCTGAAGGCACAGGGCTTGAGGCCGATAAAATGAGTATCAAACATATTGAGTCGCATTTTGAGGCTTTTTTGGGCGAGATTATGCGGCGCATACCTGCCGAAGACCGCAAGACCTGGAAAGTTACTGTTGAGGACAGCTACGAAACCGGCGGCCAAAACTGGACGGACGAGCTGATCAATGAATTTAAGCAGGCCTATCATTATGACCCGGTGCCTTACATCCCGGTAATGCAGGGTAAGGTTGTAGGCAGCGAAGACCAGTCTGATCGTTTTCTGTGGGATCTGCGCCGCCTGGTTGCTGATGATGTGTCCTATAAATATGTTGGCGGCCTGCGCGACATCAGTCATAAATATGGGCTGACCACCTGGCTGGAAAATTACGGACACTGGGGATATCCTGGCGAGTTTTTGCAATACGGCGGGCAGAGCGATGAGATTGGCGGCGAGTTTTGGAGCGAGGGCGATCTGGGTGATATTGAGAACAAGGCGGCTTCGTCATCGGCACACATTTATGGAAAGACTAAAGTCTCTGCCGAGTCGTTCACTGCTTCGGGCGATGCTTTTTGGCGGTACCCGGCTATGTTTAAAAAACGCGGCGACCGCTTTTTTACCGAGGGGATCAACAACACGCTGCTGCATGTTTATATCGAACAGCCCAATGACGATAAACTGCCGGGGCTTGATACCTGGTTTGGGGTGGAGTTTAACCGGCTTAACACCTGGTTTTATGATATGGACGTATTCCTGAAATACAGTAAGCGCTGCAATATGATGCTGCAGCAAGGTATTTATACTGCCGATGTAGCTTACTTTATTGGCGAAGATGCACCGAAGATGACCGGCGTCGTTGATCCGGCTTTACCGCAAGGTTACTCGTTCGATTATATCAATGGCGAGGTCATCAAAACCCGCCTGACGGTGAAGAATGGTAAACTGATGCTACCTAACGGCATCAACTACAGTATTTTGGTATTGCCAAAATTAGAAACTATGCGCCCTGAATTATTGGCGAAGTTAAAAGAGCTGGTATCGCAAGGGGCGGTAATCCTGGGGCCAAAACCTAAACGCTCGCCAAGTTTGGCAGGCTATCCGCAGGCGGATAAACAAGTGCAGTTACTGGCTGATGAACTTTGGGGTAAGATAGACGGCACAACCGTTAAAATAAACCATTATGGCAAAGGCATGGTACTGTCAGGCATGGATATGCAGCAGGCACTTGACCTGGTAAAAGTTATCCCCGATGCTAAGATTACGCAAAGCGATTCTATCCTGTTCATCCATAGGCAGTTAAAGGATGGCTCGATCTATTTTATATCCAACCAAAAAACAAGTACGGTAAATATTTCGCCTGTTTTCCGCATCAGCGGCAAGCAGCCTGAGTTGTGGAACGCCGTTACCGGCGACATACGCGCATTACCATCATATTATCAGGCTAAGGGCACCACTACCGTTCCGCTTAAATTGGCTCCGTATGAAAGCGCTTTTATTGTATTCCGCAAGCCGGGCATCAAGCAAGATACCAGCCGTTCAAATTATCCGCGTGCTACACAAAGTATTGCCATAAACAAACCCTGGATGGTAAATTTTGACAGCAAAATGCGCGGACCGGCACATCCGGTAAAATTCGAGACCTTGACAGACTGGTCAGAAAATGCAAATGACAGCATTAAATATTATTCGGGCACAGCTTATTATCACAATACTTTCAATATTTCTTTAACCAAAGGAGCTAATTATATCCTGGACCTGGGTTTGGCCCGGGCCATTGCTAAAGTTAAAATTAACGGCGTTGATGTGGGCGGTGTGTGGACGCCACCTTACCAGTTGGATATTACACGGGCCTTAAAGCGCGGTGTTAATAAAATTGAGGTAAAGGTGGTTAACACCTGGGTTAACCGTTTAATTGGCGATAGCAAACTACCGCCTGCCGAGCGCAAGGTAGAAGCGCTGGTAATGCCGAATATGAGCAAAGGTTTGGAGTCGTCGGGATTATTGGGACCTGTAAAAGTTTCTGTTGTACGATATTGAGCGGCGAAACCAGATGCCCGCAATTTAGCTGCAACATTTTAGCCTGGTTAGTGTTTTTCATTGGTAGGATATTTGCACTATGTCAATTATCAATAACAAACCTATGAACATCAACCCCAAAGCCCCGGTTATTACTAACGACGAGATCATTATCAATGCGCCGCTGATTGATGTTTGGAACATCCATATTGACATTAACAGGTGGAGCGAATGGAGCAATGAAATATCGGCCTCAAAAATTGATGCCCTGCCCGCCATTGGTAAAACCTTTACCTGGACCATTAACGGCATGGAGGTTACGTCGACCATCAGCGAACTGATACCCGGACAAAAACTTGCCTGGTCGGGTACTATAAATGGTGTATTGGGCATCCATGTTTGGTTGTTTCGCGATATGGACGACGGGGTGCTGGTAAGTACTGCCGAATCATTAGACGGCGACGCGGTAGCTGAGCAGCTTGATTTTTACCAGGATGGCCTGAATAAAACGCTGCGCAGCTGGTTAGAGAGTTTGAAACGAAAAGCAGAGGCGAAGTAAATAACTTTGTGCTGAGGGACGAAGCATCTGCCGAGCGGGGATTGCATAGTTTACAGATCCTTCGCGTTGCTCAGGATGACAAAATTAATACAACAATGACCTCTTTCGGTAATAACATAAAAAGCGCCGTTACAAATTATAGCGGCGCTTTTATTGTATAAGTCAAAAGAGATCTTAATTCTTTTCCGAAGTTAATTTTCTGATCAGCTCCACCTCATCGGTTTTGTAAGGGGTGCCATCTTTACGGAAGATGTCGTGGAACCACAGCTTTGGCTCTTCGCCATTGGGCATTGGGGTATCCCAGGCATAAATAGTATTGGTTTTTCCTGAAACGAAGCCCCAGTTAATGGCGCCTACGTTCTCTTTTTTCAACATCGGCATAACGGTACCGAAAGTACTGTTACGCGGACGGGCCATATATTCAGTACAGATCAACGGTTTGCCGTGGGTTTTTAATAGCTGTACAACTTTAAGGTGCGCGGCTTCTTCGTCGTAATTATGATAGGTGATCACGTCAGAGTTTAGTGCCTGATAAGCATTCAACTTCTCAAAGGTCCAGTTCCACAAACCTGCTGACACCGGCTGATCGGGACGAACGGCATGCGCCCAATTGAATACATTAACCAGCAAAGGCATTGACGAATTTTTTTTACCGCTGTTGCCCGGCTCGTTAAACAAATCCCATAACAGGATGCGTTTATCGTGCGCGAAAGTGGTTAGCACATCTTTTACATAATGCTCCAAAATGCCCATCTCTTTTGGGTTTTTAAGCGCAGGCACGCCAGGGTCCTGCATCCAGCCCGAGTTGTGAATACCTACCTTAACTGCAGGTTGCTTGCCCGGTTTGGGATCGTTGTTCCAGCAATCATCAAAAAACACAAATATGGTTTGGATATGGTGCTTATTAGCTATAGCCAGGTATTGACTAACGCGCGATTTAAAACCTTTTGGGTCTTCAGTATAAGCCACGCTGTGCAGGAATACGCGCATGGCGTTAAAGCCAATGCCTTCGGCATAGCCTAACTCGCGGTCGATGGTTTTCGGGTCGAAAGTATCGGCCTGCCACATTTCTAATTGGTTAATGGCGTTACTTGGTATAAAGTTAGCCCCTGCTATCCAGCGGTGCTGGCTGTACCATTGGTTAGCTTTAGCCGCCGACCAGATTTTTTCTTTAACTGCTGATTTTGATTGCGCATTTACCGTTACTGCGCTTAATACACATAGAGCACCGGTTAGTACCAGATTTTTTATTGCTTTCATTATAATGGTTTGTATCTGTTATAAATGGTTTGCTAATATAGTTTAAGTGTGTACTAAGTAAAAACTTTATTTATTTATTAAAGCTGATCTTTGAGATATCGCAAAATATCAGGACAGTGCAGGATGGCTTGTAAGCCATCTTATGCTATGTTTGTTAAACCAATATAATTATCGCTTCCCATTTATGAATCAAATCAGCAAAAAACTGATCGCATGTTTGCTTTGCTTTGGCACTATACCGGCATTAGCACAGGGTGTTAAAACAGCGCAAGCAGCACCAAAAATTGTAAATATCGTCAACTTTATTCGCCTGCTGGAGCCGCGCGATGCCAGGATAACCGAAGATGTTTTATACCAAACCGTAGTAAAACAGGTCGAAATTATGAAGAAGTACCACCTGGGTGGCACTTTCCTGTTGCAGTATGATGCTTTGATGGACAAACGTTATCAAACCTTGCTGGCCTCATTACCCAAAGGCACTTTTGAGATTGGTGCCTGGTGGGAAATTCCGCAGCCATTAGTTGAAAACTCGGGCATGAAATGGCGCGGGCGTTATCCGTGGGATTGGCGCGCTAACATCGGTTTCTCAACCGGCTACACCCCTGCCGAACGCGAGAAATTGATTGATACTTATTTCACTGATTTTAAAAAGATATTTGGTTATTACCCCAAGACGGTTGCCTCGTGGTTTATTGATGCTTATAGCTTAAATTATATGTACCAGAAATACCATATAGTGGCCTCGGCAAATTGTAAAGATCAATATGGTACTGATGGCTATACACTTTGGGGTGGCTACTGGAACCAGGCTTATTATCCCAGCAAGATCAACTCTTACATGCCGGCACAACATGCCGACAAGCAGATCCCTGTACCTATTTTCAGATTGTTAGGCAGCGACCCTGTGCGTCAGTATGATACCGGTATCAGCTCGAGCCGCCAAGGCGTGATCACGCTGGAACCGGTTTATCATTTTGGCGGCGGCGATTCTACCTGGGTTAACTGGTTCTTTAAAACTTTGGTTGATGATAAGTCTGTAAACTTTAATTACACCCAGGCCGGCCAGGAAAACTCATTTACCTGGGACGCCATGAAGAAAGGTTTTGAGATACAAATGCCGCTGATTGCCAAACTACGCGACCAGCATAAATTACGTGTTGAAACCATGGCGCAATCGGGCACCTGGTTCAAGAAGAATTATAAAGTTACACCCCCGACATCATTTTCGGTTAGTAAGGATATTGCCGGCAGCGACTTAAAGACTACCTGGTACGACAGTCGCTTTTACCGGATAAATTTGTTGTGGGAGCATGATAACCTACGCATTCGGGACATTCATTTATTTGATGAGCAATTCCCATCGGTTTATGAAACAGAGCCGGTTACCTCGAACGAATGCACTTTCTTTACCCTGCCTGTTGTGGATGGCTATATCTGGAGTAAGCGCAATAACTTAGCAGGCTTGCGCTTTAAAGCCAAAACTGATGCCGGCGAAGTGTTATTAGCGGGTGGCGACCCTAAATTCAGCAAACCCGCAAAAGGCATATTACATATTTCATGGCCGCTGACAACTGTTAAGGGATCATTGGAGATTGATCTGTCCGAAGGCCTGGTCAAAATAAACCTGGTTAGTAAAACCAAAATTGACTGGTATCTGGAGCTAAACACGCCTCCAACAGACAAACTACCTTTCGAGAAGATAGACAGCAAAGAACTGGATTGCAAGTTTGAGAATACCGCCTACAAACTAAAAGCCGTAAAAGGTAGCTTTAGCAAGCCGGGCACCAGTGCTATTTTCAGGCTGCAACCCGACGGTAATAGCATTGTGTTGAATATGGCTGACATTAAATAAGATTTGTTTGTTTTGTAGTCTGAAGACTACGGGCATAGTCGTCCGAAGTTGCAAGCTTCGGACAGCGGTGTTTTTACCGGATAGTAATGGTTGAAAACTTCGGACAGCGCGAGGACAGCGTTATTTCCGGTTGCTATCCGAAGTTTATAACTTCGGATCATTATGCTTGTAGTTTGTAACTACATAAACAATACATATATTTAAGTTAAATAAACCTAAATAAATGGCTCGCAACGGCTATATCATTCACGATCAACAGGCAATATATTATATGACTTTTACCGTTGTGGGATGGATAGATGTGTTTTCACGACAGGCTTATCGGGATATATTTATAGAGTCGCTTAAATATTGTCAGCAAAATAAAGGATTACATTTACATGCCTATGTTATTATGACCAATCATGTTCACCTCATCGCATCGGTAGATGAGGGGTATAACATCAGCGATTTTGTGAGAGATTGTAAGAAATTTACATCAAAGCAAATATTGGCCGACATTGAAGTCAATAATACTGAAAGCAGGAGCGTGTGGATGTTGCATCAATTTAAATATTACGCTTCGCGACATAGTCGCAATGAGCGTTATCAATTATGGGAGCATGACAATCATTTTATTGAATTGAGCTCGCCGGCTTTTACACAACAAAAGATAGATTATATTCATGCAAATCCGGTTAAAGCAAGTTGGGTATACCGGGCGGAAGATTATGTTTATTCGAGTGCATCTAATTACGCAGGTATTGATCAGATTGTTGATGTTGATTGCCTGCTTTTTGGTCCGGTAGTCTGAAGACTACGGGCATAGTCGTCCGAAGTTGCAAACTTCGGACAGCGGTGTTTTTACCGGACAGCTGTGGTTGAAAACTTCGGATAGCGGTGTTAGTTGCTAAATTTCAAAGCATTGAATAGGGCACTATTCCCAGTAATTGATCTGTATTCTTTAAAGAGGGCGTCTTGATTTTCAAACAAGTAAAGTATAAATCCATCTCCAGCATTGTCTTTATGAATCACAGTATAAAACCCAAAGGTATATTTTGAGCTAAAGACATTGTCAACTGGGCCCATAAACATTCCCCCTGCATCCGCATTGGCCTCTTTTTTTACTACAGCTGACGAAAATGGATGTAGTATTACTTGATTTGGATTAAGTTTGCCTCCAGAGATTTTACTAAAGGCATATATAGCTATCTGTTTGTAAAATTTATTAGGTTCAAGTATACTATCGCCGGCTGACTTTTGACGATTGTTATAGGTGTCAAACATTGCTTTTTTTATTGGCCAGATCGAATAACGAACTTCAATGTTTTTATCATCAAGTTTAAGAGCGTAATCGTAATGCATTTCTGAATTACTAACCACTGGCAGTTCAGTAGTTCCGTCAGGTTTGATAAATGTCATTTTTGCTTCATTTAATTTTTCCTGAAACTGAGAAGATAATTTTGAATGATTTTGTGCTGTTACATTTATTGAAACAAACAATACAAAAACAAACATTAATTTCTTCTTCATAGGTTTCAATCTTTACCTGATTTCTTTTTATAACCTGTATAACATTTACTTAAACGCCTGACTATTTCTTTTGATTAATATCCCAGATCTTTATTTCTTTTATTTTGGCCTTACCTTCGGCAAAGACTGAAAGATTGGTGGCGTTTATATCCGGATAGATCATAGTCGAGATCACTTTTTCGCCGTCGTTACCGAACACTTCTAAAGACGAATTATCTACCAGTACCTGAATTTTTACTACGCCGTCTATAGGCTTCATTGGTGCCCGCTGCATTAAGTTGCGGCGCGATTTATTACCGATCTCTGATATGGTGCAATCAATGTATAAATCGCCGTTTTCGGCATCATAACCTACCATTACATTTTTAGTAATATTAGGATTTTCGACAATGTTAAAGCCTACTTTTTTAGTGTCTTTAGTTACTTCGAACTCTGCTTTTAACCAGTAAGAATTGCCGCTATACGGGCGCTCTTTATTCAGATTGATCCGGGTATCACTGATACGCAGGTTTTTCTTTAGCAGCGTTTTCTCATCAGCATATTTATTCATTGCTTTGGTTACTATAGACGACGGCTCTTGTATCAACCTTAATCCTTCGTCAGTAGTTTTCAATGACAGGTCATGCGGAATTGACATCTGGCCTTTCCACGGGTATGTTTCACCATGGCCGTCCTGCAGCCAGCCCAGCAGTATTTTTTTATTTTGCGGGGCATCGCGCCAGGCTATGGCAGCATAAAAGCAATCGCCATAATCGACAGGTAATACTTTACTGCCATTGTTGTCATCTTTAAAAGTTTGGCCGTCAAAATCGCCCACAAAATATTGAATCAGCGGACCATGATCGCCACCTGACGATACAAACAATACCCACTTAATATTCTTAGAATCATTGTCGACTACTAAGGGTAACATTGATGGGCACTCCCAGCCATTGCGGGTATAACCGGCGGGGCCAAAGTCGCTCAGCTTGGTCCACTCCTTTAAATTTGACGAGCCGTAAATACGTACCATGTGCTCATTAACCATTGAAACGGTCATGATCCATTGTTTGGTTGGCTCATACCAAAACACGTTGGGGTCTCTGAAATCGCTTTTGTTTAAGTCGATAACCGGGTTATGGCTGTATTGCTTAAAGGTCATGCCGTTATCATTGCTGTAGGCTATAAACTGTGACTCTTTATGCTGCTTAGGCTGATCGGCGGTAAAAATGGCTACAACCGGCGGATTTTTTTTTGTACCAAATCCGCTGGTGTTGTCTTTATCCAGCACTGCCGAACCTGAATATATCCAGGTGGTAGTATCTGGATGCACTATTTCGGGTATGGCAACGGGCAGGTGTTTCCAGGCTATCAGATCTTTACTGGTAGCGTGCCCCCAACTCATGTGGC
>DATCXS010000200.1:0-9443 GCA_036565645.1 Mucilaginibacter sp. | reverse complement strand
CAAATCCATACCCCGCACCGCGACAAAAAGGGCGGTACCCGCCGCAGTATGGATATCGCCTTGGAGCATGGCCTTGATCCATATAAAGTCATTGTAGACCATAACAATGAGGAGACCGTAAAAGAAGTGCTTGACCGTGGTTTCTGGGCTGCATTTACTATCTATCCGTTTACCAAAATGGGTAACGAGCGTATGGTAGAGGTAGCCAAACAGTACGGTTCTGAGCGCATCATGGTTAACTCTGCTGCCGACTGGGGTATCAGCGATCCGCTGGCGGTGCCAAAAACTGCGGCCCTGATGAAGATCCGCGGTATCAGCGACGCCGACATCAGGCTGATCACGTATCGCAACGCCATTACAGCTTTTGCGCAAAGCGGACAGATTGATGAGGCAGATTTTGCAGAGGTAAGCGGTGCTATAGACCAAAGCCAAAAATTTGAGGGTAACACCATTTTGCGCGGAGGCCAGCAGCCACGTATTGATAAATCGTCAATCATTATAAGCTAAAGATCATGGCAGGTAAAATATCCGTTTATTTAAGGCTGATGCGCCCGGCCAACATCGTCACTTCGATAGCCGATGTACTGGCTGGCGTTGCCATAGCCGGTTATTTTTATCATCTGCCATTTTATGCTGCCAGCTTTTATCCGGTAGGATTGCTTTGCCTGTCTACCGTGGGTTTGTATGGGGGCGGCATTGTTTTTAACGATGTTTTTGATGCTGAGCTGGACAAGGTTGAACGCCCTGAACGCGCTATCCCAAGCGGGGCGGTTACTTTACGCGAGGCTACTTTTCTGGGCAGCTTTTTATTATTATGGGGCATAGGCTTTGCTTTTTCGTACAGCAACCATGCCGGCGCTCTGGCTATCGCGATAGCCTTCTTCGCCTTATTATATAACAAGGTAAGCAAGCATTATTCCTTTGTCGGCCCATTGAATATGGGTGTCTGCCGCGGTTTAAATTTGCTGCTGGGTATCAGCATTTCGGTACCAATGCTCACAGAATTTTATTACCTGGCAATTTTTCCCATCATCTATATATTCTCTATCACTATGATAAGCCAGGGCGAGGTACACGGCGGTAATAAGCGCAACTTGTATATTGGCGGCGTGCTGTATGCTATTGTCATCTGCGCCATAGCTTACTATGCTGTCAGCCAGGGTAAATCAGAAGCTTTTCTGTTCCTTATTCCCTTTGCCTGGCTTATTTATCAATCCCTGTCATATGCTATAAAAGACCCTACCGGCCCCAATATTGGTAAAGCCGTTAAGGCGGGTGTTATTTCTTTAATATTAATGGATGCCGCCTGGGCAGCAGCCTTTGGTGCCATGTGGGCAGCGGTGTTTATAGCCTGTTTGCTGGCGGTGTCTATTCGGTTTGCTAAGGTGTTTGCGGTAACGTAATACCCATCCGGAACCGCAGACGCGATACCTCGCGCCTTTATGTATTGCGTGTTATTATGTATCCATTATTTTGATTACGTTGCCGACACGAAAAGCATCTCGTTTGTACCGTCCGTCATTGCTAAAATCTTGTTTCATCAGGCTTGTTTCACCCGAAAAATAAGGCTATTGCCAAAAAGCATTTAAATAACTAATATACAAATACTTAAACACCACTGCCTAAAGCTTTTGTTCTGTTTCACTTTGTTTCGGCTCATTTTGTTAAAAAGCTGAATATAAATATCTTAACCAAAAAACCTGTTTCGCTTGTTTCACTTTTTCAAGCGAAACAAGTTGGAGTAGTAACAGATGCTCCAAATTACTTATCTTCACCTTATATGTCTAAGAAATTACTGATGTTATTTATGGTGTGGATTTGCACTGCGTCCGCTATGGCGCGGAATATCCAGTCGCCCTCCGCATTTTTGGGGTACGAGTTGGGCACGCAGTTTACTTACCACTACCGTATTGTCCAGTATTTTAAATATATAGCCGCCGAATCTAAGAATGTTAAGCTGGTCAACTACGGCTCAACCAATGAGGGCCGCCCGCTCATAGTCATGTTCATTGCCTCCAACGAAAATATCGGCCGTCTGGAAGATATCCGCAAAAACAATCTGGCGCTGGCGGGCATTGCGCCCGGCCACTCATTGGCGCCCAACACACAACCTGCAGCCGAAGGCATCACAGCAAATGCGCCGGCTATAATCTGGCTAAGCTATAACGTGCATGGCAATGAGCCTGCATCAAGCGAGGCTGCTATGCAAACGCTGTATGACCTGGTAAACCCTGATAACATCACCACCAAAGCCTGGTTAAAAAACACGGTAGTCGCTATCGACCCATGCCTGAACCCTGACGGCCACGAGCGTTATGTCAACTTCTATAACTCAGTAAAAGGAACTGAACCAAACCCAGACCCGGGTTCGCGCGAGCACACTGAGAACTGGCCGGGTGGCCGGGTAAACCACTACTACTTTGACCTGAACCGCGACTGGGCGTGGCAAACGCAAAAGGAATCGCAGGCGCGGGTAGCGTATTTCAATAGGTGGCTGCCCCAGGTGCATGTTGATTTCCATGAGCAGAGCTATAACTCGCCATACTACTTTGCCCCGGCTGCCGAGCCGTTCCATAAAGATGTTACTGCCTGGCAAAAGGAGTTCCAAACCACCATTGGCAAAAACAATGCAAAATACTTTGACAAGAATGGCTGGCTGTACTTTACTAAAGAAGAGTTTGATCTGCTGTATCCGTCATATGGTGATACCTACCCTATTTATAATGGCTCAATAGGCATGACGTATGAGCAGGGCGGCATAGACGCCGGTTTGGTGGTCGCTACCAGTACCGGCGATACCCTGACCTTGAAAGACCGCATAGCACATCATCATGCTACCGGACTAAGTACCATTGAAACGGTGTCGGCAAATGCTGCCCGGGCGGTAGAGGAGTTTAAAAAATACTACGATAAGAGCCGCAGCAACCCGACAGGAGAGTACAAAACCTACGTCATTAAAAACGACAACCAGGACAAGCTAACCGCACTGACCGATCTGTTTACCCGTAATGGCATACAGGCGCGCTATGGCATCAAAGCACATGCCACCGGCTATAGCTATGTCAGCAAAAACAATGAGCAGTTTGATATTGAGCCGAGTGATCTGGTCATAAGCGCTTATCAGCCTAAATCTGTATTGATGCATGTGCTTATGGAGCCTAAAACCTTCATCGCCGACTCTAATACCTACGATATTACTGCCTGGGCATTACCTTATGCTTACGGATTGAAAGCCTATGGTGTAAAAGAACAGATCAAGCCCGATGAGGAAAATGCTATTACAGATGTTACACTATCTCCACCACCCATTCAGCCTGCGGCGCCCGTGCATCCTTATGCTTATGTGTCGACATGGCAATCGGTTAGCGATGTGCGTTATCTGGCATCATTACTCAAGAAAGGTATCAAAGTGCGCTACGCCGAAACCCCATTTGTAGCAAGCGGCAAGCAATTTGGTGCAGGCTCGCTGATTATTGCCCGCGCCGGCAATAACGCCGGTAATTTCGATACTGAGGTAACCGGCACTGCGTCTGAGGCTGGCCGCCAATTGACACCGCTTAGCACCGGCTTTGTGGATAAAGGCGTTGATCTGGGTTCAGGTTCGGTGCATTATTTGAAACCGCCTAAAGTAATGCTGGTGAGCGGAGAAAGCACCTCGTCTGCAAACGTGGGCGAGATATGGCAGTTTTTTGAACAGCAGATCAATTACCCGATTACACTGGTTAACTATAAAGATATGAGCGCTGTAAAGCTGCACGATTTTGATGTGATCGTAGTCCCCGATGGCAATTATGACGATTTGCCATCAAACAAATTGCTGACCTGGATTAATGATGGGGGCAAGCTAATTGCGCTGGGAAATGCAGTCGCCCAACTGGAAGGTAAAAAAGGGTTTGGTATCAAAAAGAAGGAAACAGACACAACCAAAATAAAACCGAACGAAAAGCCATACGCCGACCGCAACCGCTCGGCCATAGAAAGCACCGTGCCGGGTGCAATTTATAAGATCGATCTGGACAACACCCACCCGCTGGGTTTCGGCTATCCAAACTACTACTACACCCTAAAGGTTAGCGACGACATCTATCAATTGCTGGATAACGGCGACTGGAATGTCGGCACCATTAAAAAAGATGGCTACGTTGCAGGCTTTGTTGGCGAAAAAACGCTGAATAAAATTAAAGACGGTATGCTACTGGGTGTGCAGACAATGGATAAAGGGTCTGTAATTTATATGGTAGACGATCCGCTTTTCCGCGGCTTTTGGGAGAATGGCAAGTTGCTGTTTGCTAATGCCGTGTTTATGACCCCCTAACCCCCTGAAGGGGCTTAATGTCCTACCCTGTTGCTTTCTTCTTCGGCACCGGTGCGGTGTTCGCGTTGTTTGATTTTCGCGTTACCAAAATTGTAGGTAGCAGTTAACCTGAATGTACGACTGTCCCTTTTTTGCCGGATGCTGAAATCATTACCCAGCTCATGGCTGTCAATGTCATTACGGCGCAGATTGAAGATATCATCTACCCCAAACTTTACATTAAACTTCTTGTCGGCAAAGGTTTTGCTTACCGCTGCGCTGATGTTTTTACGGTCATGCATATCATAAATGCCATAGGTCATACGCGAGCTGTAATCAAATGCCGCTTCGCCTCTAAATGTCCCGAACAAAAAAGTCTGCGTAGTTTTAAATATAAAGCCCGAACGGCCATTGTCAATATTGCCCCCATTGATGTTATCAGCTTTAAACCCGGCATAAAAACCATTAAAGTTGGCATTGCCTGTCCACCATTTAGCAATAGTGTAAGGCGTAAATATGTTTATATTATAGTTGGTTTGCGTAGCCAGGTTTAAATTGGTTTGGAAGCTTTTGTTGCCTTGAGTTAAAATGATCTCCACATTGGCATCAGTAGTATGGCTGTAGCCAAAGCTTACATCTATAGTTTTATTATATACATAACCCAGCTCAAAATTGTTGGTATATTGTGGTTTCAAAAAAGCATTGCCTTGCGAGAATGTATAAGGGTCCAGGTAGTAAACAAATGGATTTAACTGGCCGTAGTTAGGGCGGTCAATGCGGCGGCTATATGAAAAAGTCAGTTCATTCCTTTTGTCTATGGTCTGGTTGATGAATACACTCGGGAAGAAATTCAGGTAACTTCTGTCAACCGCCGGGCTGCCTATCAGGTTGCCGTTTGATTGGGTGTACTCGGCCCGGACGCCAATTTGTACCGAGCCACTTTTATACTGCTTATTCATATTAAAATAGCCTGCGCTTATTTTCTCGGTATAGATAAACTGGTTTGACCGGGTAATATCATTCAAATAATCTGCGCCATTAAATTTCTCAGCTCGCAGGTCATTATCGGTTTTAACGCTCGAGAATTTTGCACCGGCTTCCGTTTTTATAGTCTTGCCTAACGGTTTGGCATAGTCAACCTTAGCCGAATGGATCTCGATGTCAGACGGTGTTTCGTTACGCAATAACTCAGGCGCATGCTGTGTAGTGCCATCCGGTAAAAAGTAATTGGTAATATAATTGGCCTTGCTGTTATTTTTAAACTTCGAGTAATCCAGGTCCACGCTCAAAGTCTGGCCCGAGGTATCTAACTGCAACCGATCATTAAGGTTAACAGCAATATTGCTAAAGCTTTGGTTTATCTGCGAATTGGTATATAAACCAGAATCTACGGTATTTATAGTTGAGCCAATGTAAGTGTGATTGTAGTTCAGTTCGTTTTCTTTATTGCTGTTGCCGCTCACCACAACACCTATGGTGTGTTTTTTGCTTACATCCAGATCGGCGCCTATCTTAAAGTCATTATAATGGTAAACCTGCGCCATGTTAGTCTTTTGCGCAAAATAGTTATCATCGCCATTGACAGCGGTTTTACGGTTAATATCCATAGTCCTGTTTGAAGGAATATCGCCACGGCTCAAAGAGCCGAATATGTTTAAGTTGCCTTCTTTGTGATTGATATTCAGGTTTTGACTGTTCCTGACACTGCTTGCGCGAGCCACTGCTACAGTTAAGCTGCCGTTTGTGCCATTTTGTTTATTCTTTTTTAGTTTGATGTTAATGATGCCTGAATTTCCAGCTGCGTCATATTTCGCTGAAGGATTAGTAATGATCTCAATTGACTGAATAGTGCTGCCATCAGTAGAGCGCAATAAAGTAGCCAGTTGCTGGGCTGAAAGATAAGTCAACTTATCATTGATCATAACCGTTACCCCTTGTTTACCTTTCAGGCTGATGTTGTCGTCTTTATCAATGGTAACACCCGGCGCGCGTTCCAATATCTCCATAGCGGTATTCCCGGCCGACAGGATACTATTCTCTACATTCATTACGGTACGGTCAATCTTTCGCTCAATTAAAGGTTTGGTTGAGGTTACAGTAACTGCATCAAGCGTTTTAACACTTGCTCTTATTTTCAAAACAGGAACAGCAAATACAGCTTTCCCCGCATCTACAATAAAAGGCGCGGTAACCGTTTTGGCATAGCCGATATTGGTGGCTTTAATAATGTAGTTGCCTGGTTTGATGTTTTCAAAGATGTAGGTGCCGGCATCATCGGTTAAAGTGCCTTTAACTACGGTCGAGTCGCCCGCTTTTAACAGGCTGATAGTAGCATAATCGACAGCAGCACCTTGCTCATTAAATAGTTTACCCTTAATGCTGCTTGCTGGCTTCGCGACTTCCTGGGCAGAAGTTGTAAAACCTGCTGCCATGAGCAGCAGGGTATAATATATAGGGATGATGATTGTTTTCATTATTGTGGTCAATTTTTTGGGCAATACAATTCTTGTAAAAGATTTTTCCTTCTTTTTTAAGTGGTTGATTAAAATTTACTGTCGTTTATTGCCGGCTTCGCCGGTTGATTGTCATAGCAATAGTTTCAGGGCTGTGGCAAATTATTTAGAGGTAAGATGCACGAAACTGTAAATAGGTTACAGATTATTTTAAATTTTTTAAAGCGGGAATACATGTCTGTAAAATATAAGCATAAACCGGAAACCGGGCCACTTTAATTGCCGCTACCTTTAAGATAGTTGATGGTGCCATTTTTGGGGCAGAATATAAACTCAAATAAAAGGCAAGTATAAGCCCGCCACAAAGCGGCAGGCTTATACACCTCATATAAATAGCAAACGCCTTCACTATTTTTTCTTAAACGCTTTAGCGGTATCTGCCGGCGTAGTAATATCGCCAGCCTTAACTGCCGGAGCCGGGCTTATCAATGTATCAACTTTGCAAATCAAGCCATTGGCAGTCATAATAAATGGCGCATTTGGCGCATCGGGCTTCTTGTTTACGTCGCGGCATTGATATAAGTCTATGCCATCGCGCATAAAATCATTCATGCTGTTGTCAATTACAACCACTGCATTAACGGGTACTTTCAATGTAAGTTCAATCTCCTGATCTCGCCACGGTGCGCTATCCTGGCGTTGCAGATAGCGGTCGAATGTAAGCACGGTGTCTGCCTGCGAGAATATATATTTGGTACGGCGTGCATTCAGCAAGGCATCTTCATATTCGCGGCCCTTTGCCTTGTAGGTTTCAATTAACACCGGTTGCGGGACATCGCTTTTTTCGATATGCAGAGACATGTTGTTTTGTCTGAAATTTTCGTAAGTATTGTCATTGGTAATAACCATGCCTTTGAAGTTCGATTTTATATCCAGGCGAATACTGTCATCATGCGTAAAGTATTTGACATCATTTAATTTTATATAATAAGTATTGTTAGATGTCCTCGTTAAGTTAACGGTTTGATTAAAACTGGCTGAATCACGAAAATTAGACGCAATTTTGGTTCCGCAATAAACTACCACACCAACGGCAAACAACCAGGCCACAAATATTACAGAGCCAACATTCTTGTCTATGCCCCGAGTATTAAATATGGCTTTTAATGTCAACAGAAAAATAAATAACAATGGTATAAAGGCTATAAAAAATCCGGCAACATATAGTCTGTTTGCATATTCATAACTAAGTATTTCGAACGGAAATATATGCGAGTGAGACCCGGACCAGATGGTTAATGTGGCTAAAAACACTACCAAAGCAATAGAGCCGCCCAGGCAGGCCAGCAATATAGCACCACCAATCACTTTAATTAATATATGCCCCGCATTTCTAAAAAACACACCGAGGTGATAAATAAATTCACTTACAAAGTCCCTGAATTTGTAAACCAGCGGTTTGGCTTCTGCATGCAGATTGTTAAGATGATCGCGCACGCCACTCAATTCCTCCTCAAGGCTGTTTTTAAACCCCTGCAGGTTCAGCTTTTCGCCCTTCATGGCCATACGGTCGGCACGTGAAACGGCTTTAGGTATAACTATCCATAATATGATATATAGGAATATACCCGTGCCAAAAAAAGCAACTGATAAGGCAAAGATTAAACGCAGCCAAATAGTTTGTATACCAAAGTAATTGGCTAAGCCTGCGCATACGCCGCCCAACAGGTGGTCGTCCGGGTCGCGAAACAGGGTACGGGCCCCGCTATTATCATAGGTATATGTACCCTGCGGCGGGCCTTCTTCGTTGTTTTCAGCATTTTCAAAGTCCTGCACAGTGCCCATTTGCTCAACTACAGACCTTACATCCTGCTCAACAATAACCTGACGGTCTTCGTTAGCCAGGATGTCTGAAAACATTTCGGCAATACGGTTTTCAATATCGGTAGTGATCTCATGGCTATCGGCCGAGTTCATGAAATGACGTTTTACGTCTGTCATGTAATTTTTAAGGATCTCGTAGGCATCTTCTTCTATATGAAAGACAATGCCGTTTATATTTATGATGATTGTTTTGTTCATGATGTGATTTTTTAAGGGATCGAAATTTATTTCTTTTTTCCGGTTGCAGTTTGCACCGCAAATGCAAGTTCCTGCCAGGTTTTATCTAACTGTTCCAGCATTTTACGGCCCTCATCAGACAAGGCGTAGTACTTACGCGGCGGCCCTGAGGTTGATTCAACCCAGTTATAGGTTAGTAATCCGTTGTTTTTTAAGCGGGTTAACAATGGATATAAAGTACCCTCAACCACAAGTAGTTGTGCCTTTTTCAGCTCGGCAATTATATCTGAAGCGTAGGTTTCATCGCGTGAGATGATAGAAAGTATACAGTATTCCAGTATACCCTTACGCATTTGTGTCTGTGTGTTTTCTGCTATCATATCACAAAGATATATGTAAAAAAATGTATTATGCAATACATAGTACTAAAAAAATAAAAAAAGCCAATTATGGTAAAAGATATTTTCCCATAATCGGGCTTTTTTATTGAAATAATTTGCGTTTTAAATACCCTTGCACTACTTTTATAATTAATTAACTATTAACTGATCTTATTATTAACAAACATGAAAAAACTTCTACTTGTAAGTTTGTGCTTGTTGGTGTTCTGCGTAACACAAGTATTTGCACAAAAC
>DATCXS010000211.1:0-3347 GCA_036565645.1 Mucilaginibacter sp. | reverse complement strand
ATAAAATATTATCGTAATAACTTTTTCTCGTTAATTAACGTGCTTAATGCGTTCAAGCAAAAGCCGGTTAATTTTGTGTTTTCGTCAAGTTGTACCGTTTATGGACAACCTGATGTTTTACCGGTTACTGAAAGCGCTCCGGTAAAAACTGCCGAGTCGCCTTATGGCAACACCAAACAAATTGCCGAAGAAATACTGGTTGATATGCAAAAAGCCGGTAGCAATTATAAAGTAATAGCATTGCGTTATTTTAATCCTGTTGGTGCGCATGAGTCTGCTTTAATTGGCGAATTACCTATTGGCGTGCCGCAAAACCTGGTACCTTTCATCACCCAAACTGCTATTGGCAAGCGCGAAAAGATCACTGTTTTTGGCGATGACTATAATACACCCGACGGCAGCTGCATCCGCGACTATATACACGTTGTCGATTTGGCAAAAGCCCATGTAGCGGCGCTTAAGCTAATGGAAACTGCAGAATTTAAAGGTTATGATGTATTTAACTTAGGTACAGGTACTGGCAGCTCAGTATTAGAGGTTATACATGCTTTTGAAAACTCGACCGGCGAGAAATTGAATTATATAATTGGGCCGCGACGTGCCGGTGATATTGAGCAGGTTTGGGGCGATGTAGCTAAATCAAAGAAGGTTTTAAAATGGCAAACCGAACTTGATCTGGACACTATGCTACAGTCCGCGTGGGAATGGGAAAAATATATTGCTGCAAATCCGCTAAGTTAAAATGAAGAAGATTATTATTACAGGAGGCGCAGGCTTCATTGGTTCGCACGTAGTGCGCAGGTTTGTAAAGAACTACCCTGATTACCAAATCGTCAATTTGGATAAATTAACCTATGCCGGTAACCTGGCTAATCTGGTTGATATTGAAAATGAACCGAACTACGAATTTGTAAAAGGCGATATCGTTAACCTTGAGTTTATTCGGCAGTTATTTGCAGATGAACGCCCTGATGCGGTGATCCACCTGGCGGCAGAGTCGCATGTGGATCGTTCAATCACAAACCCTTTAGAGTTTGTAATGACCAATGTGGTAGGTACGGTAAACCTGCTGACTGTTGCACGCGAGGCCTGGAAGGGCCAGTATGATAAAAAGCGTTTTTACCATGTATCGACTGATGAGGTGTATGGCTCGTTAGGCGAGGATGGCATGTTTACAGAAACAACTGCTTATGATCCGCATTCGCCATACTCGGCATCAAAAGCAAGCTCTGACCATTTTGTGCGTGCTTATCATGATACTTATGGTATGGACACCGTGATCTCAAACTGTTCAAATAATTACGGTTCATTCCATTTCCCGGAAAAACTGATTCCGCTGGCTATTAATAATATTAAAAATAAAAAGCCCGTGCCGGTTTATGGTAAAGGCGAAAATATCAGGGATTGGCTGTGGGTTGAAGATCATGCCCGGGCAATCGACGTTATTTTCCATAAAGCCGCCACAGGCACAACCTACAACATTGGCGGACATAACGAATGGAAAAACATCGACCTGATTAAAACACTTTGTTCCATTATGGACAGGAAACTTGACCGTGCCGAAGGTGAATCGGCCGCGCTGATCACTTTTGTTACTGACAGGGCTGGCCATGACCTGCGTTATGCCATTGATGCCACCAGGCTTAAAAACGAATTGGGCTGGGTACCAGGCATAACATTTGAAGAAGGTTTAGAAAAGACGGTTGATTGGTATTTAGCTAATGAAGAGTGGCTGAATAATGTTACCTCGGGACATTACCAGCAATATTATGCAGAACAATATCATAAAAGATAAATGTTTAATCTGTTTAAAAAGAAGGAAGATAAGAAAGAAAAGCGACAGGCATCAGTCAACTATGGGTCGATAGCAGTTGACATGCACTCGCATGTGCTACCCGGCATTGACGATGGTGCGCAGAATGTGGATGAATCCGTCTTTTTAGTTACCAAGATGATGGATGCGGGCATTAAAAAGATCATAGCCACGCCGCATATCATGATTGATTTTTACAGAAACACCCCCGAGACTATTAACGGTGCGCTTGAAACTTTAAGAGCCGAATTAAAACACCGGGAAATCGATATCAAAGTTGAGGCTGCCGCCGAGCATTATTTTGATGAGACATTTGAAAAACGGGTTGAAGACAAAAAGGTAATGACAATGGGCGACAATTATGTACTGTTTGAATATCCTTTTATCAGCCCCCCCCCTAACGCTTTTCAGGTTATACAAAAATTACAGGAGTGGGGCGACTATAAACCCATACTGGCCCACCCCGAGCGTTATAGCTATATGACTATCGAAGAAATGGCTAACCTGCGCGCCTGGGGATGCAATATACAGTTAAATACCATATCGCTTACCGGTTATTACGGCAAAAACATAAAGCAGAAGGCAGAAGCAATGGTTGATGCCGAAATTGTAGACTTTATCTCGAGCGATATGCATCATCCTAAACATGCAGCTGCATTTCATGAGGCACTATACCTCCCACGTGTTGAAAGACTGCTGACCAATTATCCGCTGAAAAATGTGATGCTGAAATAAAATAATGAGTGAATGAGTGAGTGAATGTTTAATTTGCGAGTTCGTTAGTTACTTTTCAATTTACTCACTCATTCACTCATTAAAAAAGACTACTCGTATCGCAGCGCTTCTACCGGATCTAACCTGGATGCTTTTTTTGCCGGGTAAAACCCCGATAACAGGCCAATTAATGTACATAATACTATTGCCGAGAATAGCCACAGCCACGGCACTACAAACTTTCCGCTTATCTGAATAGCTATCAGGTTACCGGCTGCCATCCCCAGTATCATGCCGCCAATGCCCCCGATCAAACAAATCACGATAGCTTCAATTAAAAACTGCTTGCGTATTACTGCGGGGGTAGCGCCAATAGCTTTTCTGACGCCAATTTCGCGGGTGCGTTCAGTTACCGATACCAGCATGATATTCATCAATCCAATGGCCGCGCCAATGAGCGTGATAATACCAATACCAAAACCGGCCATAGTCATATAACCCAGTTGTTCGCCTAATTTTTGTTGGATAGAGTCGCTTCGTAAAATCTCAAAATTATCAGGACTGGCCACATTCAACCCACGGATATTCCTGAAAACCGATGTCGCCTCGCCAATGCTGGCATCTAATGCGTTGCCGCTGTTAACCATAACCGTAATGGCAAATGATGGGTTGGCAAATGGGGCAATCTGCTTGGCTTTTAATATGGGGATGATACAAAGCCTGTCGCCGCCGCCAAAACCTGCGCTTGACCCCTTAGTGGCAAACACGCCGATAATCTTGAATTTATTGCTGCCCAAAAAAATGGACTTATTGATAGGAT
>DATCXS010000278.1:0-21357 GCA_036565645.1 Mucilaginibacter sp. | reverse complement strand
GGGCCATGAAACGCGCATTCCCAGCGCTCACCCCTTCGAAAAGCCTCAGGGTGACCCGCCAATTTGGATCGCAAGAAGTAAAATGATTATATCCCAAGCGCTTCGCAGGCTTTTTCGGCGGCAAGCTTTTCGGCGTTCTTTTTACTGAACTCTTTACCCAGGCCCATGATCTGGCCGTCGACACTGGCCTGCACGGTGAAGAGTTTGGTAGTCTCCCCGTCGCCATTATCAACCAGGTCAAAAGAAATATCTCTGCTGTGCCGCTGGCACCACTCTATAAGCTTGCTCTTGAAATTAGTCTCGGTTTGCTCAAGGGTGTGGATGTCTACGTGAGCCTTGATGATATTGTTGACTAAAAAGCTTTTAGTAAAATCATAGCCCCTATCCAGGTACACTGCACCAACCAATGCCTCGAAAGCATCGCCCAATAAAGAGCCTTGCCGAGTTGGGCCAAGCGCCCGGTTGTCATATTCAATCAGTTGCTCAAAGCCCAGTTTGCGGGCCAGTTGGTTAAGATTAGCGCGGCTAACGATCTTTGATCGGAGCTCGGTTAAAAAGCCCTCGTCCTCATAAGGATAAAGTTTGAAAAGCACTTCGGCCACAACGCTGCCTAAAACAGCATCGCCCAAAAACTCCAGGCGCTCATTACTATTCTTCACACCTTTTTTTACGTTTTGCGCAGCCGACTTGTGCCGGAATGCCAAACGGTATAAAGACAAATTGCCCGGCACGAAACCGAGCAAATTCTTTAATACTTTAACATATTTTCTGTGTGGAGAAAAATAAAGCTTATATAACCGTCCAACAGGCATCCACTATATTATTCTTCGTACTTTTTAAATATTACAGAAGCATTGTGGCCGCCAAAACCGAAGCCGTTGCTTTGTACAATTCTTACGTCTTTTTTCTGAGCCTTGTTAAACGTAAAGTTTATCTTCGGATCAAAAGAAGGGTCGTCAGTGAAGTGGTTAATGGTAGGGGGTATAATGCCATTTTTTAATGCCAGGATTGAAGCAATTGCCTCAACCGCACCTGCGGCACCTAATAAATGGCCCGTCATTGATTTAGTTGAGCTGATGTTTATGCGATAAACATCTTCGCCAAATACATTTTGTATAGCTTTAATTTCCTGCGGATCACCAATAGGCGTTGATGTACCGTGAACGTTTACATAATCAATATCAGATGCCTGTAAACCGGCGTCCTCAAGGGCAGCGCGCATTACAAATGCAGCACCCAAGCCGTCAGGATGCGGAGCGGTCATGTGATAAGCATCGGCACTCATGCCACCGCCCATCATTTCGGCATATATTTTGGCACCACGTGCCTTTGCATGTTCCAGTTCTTCCAAGATAATGGTACCGGCACCCTCGCCTGCCACGAAACCGTCGCGGTCAAGGTCAAACGGGCGTGAAGCCGTTGCCGGGTCATCATTACGTACAGATAAAGCGTGCATGGCATTAAATCCGCCTATACCGGCTTCATTAATAATTGCCTCAGAACCACCGCTTATAAACATATTAGCTTTACCCAAACGGATATAGTTAAATGAATCAATAAGCGAGTTGTTTGATGATGCGCACGCAGAAACTGTTGAGAAGTTTGGACCACGCAGTCCGTATTTAATAGAAATATGCCCCGGAGCAATGTCGGCAATCATTTTCGGGATAAAGAACGGATTAAACCTTGGTGAACCATCGCCCCTGGCAAAGTTAGTCACCTCATCTAAAAACGTCTTTAAACCACCTATGCCTGATCCCCAGATCACACCAATACGGCTTGTGTCTAACTTAGAAAAATCTAAACCGGCGTCTTGTACCGCCTCTTCGGTGCTAAACAGGGCGTATTGCACAAAAGGATCAAGCTTGCGCGCATCTTTCCTGCCCAAAAAAGCATCCGCATCAAAGCCTTTAACTTCGCATGCGAACTTTGTTTTGAATAAGGTAGTGTCGAAACTCTTGATCAAAGCAGCGCCACTTACTCCATTAACCAACGATTTCCAATACTCGGAAACCGTATTGCCAATTGGAGTAAGTGCCCCCAGCCCGGTTACTACAACTCGTTTAAACTCCATTCAATTAAATTAAGGAGAGCTTATTTAACGTTTTTTTCAAGGTAAGCTACGGCTTGACCCACTGTGCCGATAGTTTCAGCCTGATCATCAGGTATAGCCACATTAAATTCTTTTTCAAACTCCATGATCAGTTCCACGGTGTCTAAAGAGTCAGCACCAAGGTCATTGGTGAAGCTAGCCTCAGGTGTTACTTCACTTTCGTCAACACCCAATTTTTCTACGATTATAGCTTTTACTCTTGAAGCGATATCAGACATAGTTTTATAGTTTAAAATGATTAATAATTTCAGTGCAAAGAAAAATAAAATCTGTTAAATATCAAATCTAAAACTTTTTCCTTTGAACGGTAACAATTTTTAAAAGCAAAAGGTTTCAATTTGTATTTTTGCCGGGCGCAAATGTAATGATAATTGAACAAGAAATTTTTAAAGTTTGAGATTGATCTTGATTTTGTACTTATTGCAGTTACAACGTCACTAAAAGATTACCGCATTTGTTACCTTATTAACAAGTGTTTAAGCTTTAATTTCGTCAAAATTAACGATCTTGAAGTCGATTTTCATCCGGGTGCCGGTCCTTCATATTTTTCTTTATATACTTATAATTGGGAAGCCAGTGAAACCGATTTCTTTTTTATAGCTAATAAAGGCACTGATGGCTACCTGATACCTGAAATGAAAAAGGCTGATTATTTCCTGATGATCAAGAATTATATTGACGATAAGGACCTGGAAAATATAATTTCGTCGTTAAACCGCATACCTGAAATTGTTGCGGCGGTAAAGATTGATCCTAAAAAAATAAAATCACGCGAAAATCTCTTATTTTAGCGGAAAATTTGAAAAGTACCATTGCGCAATATGTCGCGCACAAAATAACAGAGAATCCCAATAACTATGAATATTCCTTATAACCGTACCAAGATTGTTGCCACCATGGGGCCGGCAAGCTCCAAAAAAGAAACTTTGCTGGCGATGATTAAGGCCGGCGTAAACGTTTGCCGTCTTAATTTTTCGCATGGAAAACCTGAAGATCACAAGAAATTTGTTGACCTGATCAGGGAAATTAACGAGCAACACAAAACCAATGTCGCCATATTGGCCGATTTACAAGGACCAAAAATCCGTATTGGTTTGGTAAAAGATGGCGGTATACACCTGATTAACGGCACACATATTAATATTACTACTAAAGAGTGTATTGGTGATGATAACCAGATCTACATCACTTACGAAGCTTTTCCTAAGGACGTACAGGCCAACGAGATCATTTTGTTAGATGATGGAAAGATCCAGATGCGTGTTTTGGAAACCAATAAGGTTGACACCGTAGTTTGCGAGATTGTACACGGCGGCATCCTGACATCGCGTAAGGGCGTTAACCTGCCAAACACTAAAGTATCTATCCCAAGCTTAACTGAAGAAGATTTATCAAACCTTCAATACGCTTTGGAATGGGATTTGGATTGGATAGGCCTTTCTTTTGTGCGTAATGCAGGCGATATTATTGATTTAAAACAAGTGATTGCCCGCAGCGGAAAAGCGGCCAAGGTTATTGCCAAAATTGAAAAGCCTGAAGCTATTGACAATATAGATGAAATTATTGCTGTTACAGATGGTATAATGGTTGCCCGCGGCGACTTAGGTGTTGAGTTACCTTTAGAGGAGGTTCCGCTGTTGCAAAAAATGATTGCCCGCAAAAGCCGCGCGGCCTCGAAACCGGTAATTGTGGCTACGCAGATGCTGGAGTCGATGATCACTACCCCCCGCCCAACCCGTGCCGAAGTGAATGACGTGGCTAACTCTGTATTAGACGGTGCCGACGCGGTCATGTTAAGCGGCGAAACATCGGTAGGCGAGTTCCCGCTGATTGTTATTGAAACCATGGCAAAAATTGTTCGGAATGTTGAAGAGTTAGGCTATCCGTTTCATTCGCAAAAAGATGCTAACCCTGAAGCAAACAATGCAAGTTACTTAAGCGATGCCGTTTGCGAATCGGCTGCTTCTCTGGCCGACCATACAAACGCAATAGGTGTAGTATCAATGACTACCTCTGGCTATACAGCCTACCAGATATCGAGCTATCGCCCTAAAGCGCATACCTTTATATTCACATCTAACAAACACCTGTTAAATGCACTAAGCTTAGTTTGGGGCGTACGGACCTTCTATTATGATAAAGTTGAAAGTACCGATCAAACCATTGCCGATGTAAATAACCTGCTTAAAGCCGAAGGAATGGTTAAAGAAGGCGATGTGGTAATTAATACCGCAGCCATCCCCATTGTTAACCACGGTAAAACCAACATGCTTAAAGTAACGGTGATAGAATAATCACATTACCACAGTATAATAAAAGGGGTTGAGCATCAATTGATGCCCAACCCCTTTTGCTTTTAGTATATGCCTGCCCGGCACACTAAATCTGATATTCTGGCCCGTCCGCCAAAATAATAATCCAGGTATACTCGCATTATCCTCATAACCTTAATTTTTTGTTGTTTTTTATGACCGTTAAATACGTTCAAGGTTTAACATGCCCTGTAACATTTATTGTAATATGTCATATAAATTTAATGCCAAAATTTAGATAACGGGGTATTTAAGGATTTATTCTTAAAAAAATACGCAATAAAAAAGCGGGTCCGATCTTATCGAACCCGCTTACTCATATTTATAAAATAAATCTTAATGATTTAATCTGCCGTCGCTTGCATCAATTGATGTAATGCCGGCTTCTGGCAAGCTGCGGTGTGGACGAGTTAAGAAAGGTGACTCTTGGGTAAAGATAGCTTTAATTAAAAAAGCCAGTCCTATTAAAAAGTGCGGCCAGAAAATTTTGCCGCTAAAAATGTAAACCCAGGGTAAAGTCATCAGGAAAAGGCCCATAAATAAATCAACACAATTATGCATTTGTATAGGTAAAACCCTCAATTTTCTAAAACCTAACGGGTTGTCGCTAAATATTGCCATGATTAGTTGCAACCATCCCAGATAAATTGGCACTAACACAGCAGCGCCTTTAATGTGTGAAAAACCGAATACCCAGGGTGATACGATAAGCAGCAATGCAAGGGTATAGTTTAGAAATCCGTAAGCTGATTTTGAAATGAAAGGTTTCATTATATTTATGTTGTATTACGTTGATTTGATATTTGTCTTAGGGGCAAAATTAACAATTTATGCATAACATCATTTTTTTAATTAAAAAAAATGATGTTTCAGGCTTCTGCTTCCCTTTTGTTAGTCAATTTAGCCGCCACAAATGCAAAAAGACCTAAAATCAGGCCAAATAATATTCCGAATACCGGGCCAAACAGTATCATCATCCGGCGCGGATGTATGCCTGTGTACATAGAAGCCATGTCAATATGATGTGCAACATAGGTATTATAAAAATAGAAGTGCACGGCCGTTATCCATACACAGTTTACCAGGCTCACTAAAAAGCCATGCAAAAAATATTTGCCCGGGGCTGCTCTGGCTATCACTATAGCACAAAACACAAATATTACAACCCAAAAGGCAGGTTCAATCCGCTCAGGGATCAGCGATACAGTTGCAAAGGCCATAATGAGGCCAAAACACGATAATTGAAAAATAAGTTTCCAGTTCATAATGGTTTAATTAATTGGTTTATATAAATATAAAACTATTTATATTATTATCCTATCATGTTAATTGTCAACTATTTGCACATCAATAAAAAAGCCCGCAAACTATGCAGTCGCAGGCTTTCAATTATGAAGGGTTAAGATAGTTTATTTCTTTTTATTAGTTGTAATAATGATAACTCCATTTTTACCGGCATCGCCATATAATTTGGTTGCGGTTTCGTCTTTTAAAACTTCCATTGATTGTATATCCTCTTGCTTTATATTCTTCAAGGGAGAGCCGTTTTTATATTCCACGCCGTCAACAATATAAAGCGGCTGATTTTTACCCATAGATTTTGACTTTAACAGCGAGTCAAGGTTAATATGTGGTGTTGCGCCATCCTGAGAATCTAAAACGAAACTAATCGGTACGGTATAAGATACGCTTACCGGATTTCCATTCTGATAGCCTGGTGTCCATTTTGGCGATGCTCTCATCACCCTCGTCGCTTCCTCCATCATTGCTTGCGAAGGCCCCCGTACCGGCCTTACATCAGAAATAGAACCGTCTTTTTCAACTATAAAGGTTATAATCACCTTGCCCGAAATGCCATCTTCACGATCTGCTTTCGGATAATGTATGTTGTCTTGAAGAAACTTGCTAAATCCCTGAAGTCCGCCCGGGAACATTGGTTGTTTTTCTACCTGGGTATAAACTTTATCTTCGGCCTGAGAAAGATTAAATTGCACAGGTACCGTATAGGATACGCGCACCGGCTTGCCATTTTGATAGCCCGGTTCCCATTTAGGCGATTTCGAAAGTGCATCGACAGCGGCCTGTTTTAATGTTTCGCTAGGCCCGCGTTTGGCTTTTATATCAGACAGTGTACCATCTTTTTCAACAATAAAAGTTACAATTACTCTGCCTTCAATTTTATTATTCCTGTCTGCCTCGGGATAACGTACCGTACTGCTCAAAAATTTCGAAAATCCATTTATGCCCCCCGGAAAATTCGGTTGACGCTCAACTTGAGAAAAGACTTTATTAGCTGGTAGAGTATCGGTTTTACTAATGCTTGCCTGCCCCTCGCTAACCGTGCTGTTTGTTGTGGCTGGCTGCTTAACTTTTTTTTCTGGTATCCCGCCGTTGCTGGTTACAATATCCACCACATTACTAGCCGGCATTTGCAGGGCTTTCTCGGTTTTTTTATTGATGACGTTGATAGCCTTACTGTTTTTTACGGTTGCTGAGGACAGGATCATCATCAAAATAAACAATGGCGCCGACAGCCCGTATTTGCTTAACATGATACGTTGCGATTTATTTTTATGCAGCATTTTAATGCGTTGTTTTAACAAGCTATGATTGTAAAAAGGCGTAACCAGTTTATGCGTGTCGGTATTAAATGTCTGGCTTAGCAGTAACAGGGCATAGTCAACCCTATCGGTGCCGCGCTCAATTACCTGGCGGTCGGCAATAAATTCATGAATGTATTTTATAGCAAAACGATATAAATACACCACCGGGTTAAACCAGTTGATGATCATCACCGTTTCGATGATCATTACATCTACCGAATGCCACTGCCCGGCGTGTACGGCTTCGTGCTCGGCAATGACGGATGATTTAGATACGTTTTCGCCCAGGCTTATCTTCTTAAAAAACGAATACGCAGCTGATGGCGAAGGGCGCTCAATAGCTTTTTTCAGGATGAGCAATTGCCACATCAGCCTCAGTATTAAAAACAAGGTAACGCTTATATAGACGGCATTAATAATTTCGCCCAGCGTCAGCGAACTCTGCGCCGCCCCCACCGGCCTGATGGTATAAATTGTTTCCATAGCGCCGCCATAGATGGTTTGCTGCACACGCTGCGTTATAAACAGGTTCTTCACCCAATCAGCCTGTATAACCGGTATACAGAACGACAATAGTGCCGCCGACACCAGGTAAATGCGGTTAAGTTGAAAAAAAGTTTCCTTACGCAGTAACAGCGCATAAAAGCCGAAGAATAATACCAGATAAAAATTTACCAGTATTAAATAATGCCACCAGGTCATAATTGTTATTTTTTAAGTTTTTCAATAAGCTTCATGATCTCATCCGCTTCTTTGAGGTCAATTTTTTCTTTCTTGACGAAGTAGGAGAACATGTGCTTTACAGAATTATCAAAATATCCGTTCATCAGCTTATCAGTAGCAAAACTTTGATACTGCTCTTTACTGATGATAGGGTAATACTCGTGGCTTTTGCCATGCGCCGTATAAGCCACAAAGCCCTTTGTCTCTAAAATGCGTATAATGGTTGATACCGTATTATACGCCGGTTTAGGTTCGGGCAGATGTTCCAGGACATCTTTTACAAAGCCTTTTTTTATTTGCCAAAGTATTTGCATTAACTGCTCTTCGGCACGGGTTAACTCTTTAATTTCCATGGATGTTATGTTTAATGAACGTGTTTGATTATAATCTTAAACGAATTTATTAGTTATAAACGATATTTGCAACTAATTTTTTAGTTAATTTTTAATCGAACATTTTTTCACCATCTTCGTTGCTACTCTTCAATACTTATAATTCTAAATGGATATAACCTTTCACGGTGCTGCACGCAATGTAACCGGCAGCAAACACCTGATACATTTACAAGACGGAACCAGCATTCTGCTTGATTGCGGCATGTTTCAGGGTTTAGGAGATAACACCGAATCATTAAACGAGCATTTTGGCTTTAACCCTAAGAAGCTGGATTATATGATCCTCTCGCATGCGCATATTGATCATTGCGGGTTGATACCGCGCCTGGTAGCCGAAGGTTTTAATGGCAGCATATTCTGTACCTCGGCTACAATGGACCTGGCGCGCATCCTCCTGCTCGACTCGGCCAGGATCCAGATGAGCGACGTAGAGTACAGCAACAAGCACCGGGCACGAAAAGGCATGCCGCTATTGAAAGCATTATATAACGATGAACAAGCTATCGAAGCGTTACGGTTATTTAAGATTGTAGAGTATCATGAAGAATATGCTATCAGCCCAAACGTTAAATTCCATTTTACTGATGCCGGGCATATCCTGGGCAGCTGTGCGGTACATTTATCTATTAATGAAAATGGCAGGCACACGCATTTAACTTTTAGCGGCGATGTTGGCCGTTACGGCGATTTGTTGCTAAAAAGCCCACAGCGCTTTCCGCAGGCCGACTATATCATATTGGAGTCGACCTATGGCGACTCATTACATACAGAGCTGGAACCTATTGAAAATGCACTGCTCGAAGTAATTAAAGAAACGTGTTTGATAAAAAAAGGCAAGGTCATCATCCCGGCATTCAGCGTTGGGCGTACGCAGGAGTTGTTATACGCCTTAAACGGCCTGGGGTTGAAAGGCATTTTACCTGATATCCCATATTACGTAGACAGCCCGCTGTCAGATAAGGCCACCCAGGTGCTGAAAGACCATCCGGAGGTTTACAACAACGAGGTGCGTAAAATTTTAAAGGTAGATGAAGATCCGTTTGCGTTTAAAGGGTTACGCTTTATTCAATCAACCGAAGAATCTATTGCGCTGAACGATGATCCCCGCCCATGCGTGATCATATCGTCATCGGGCATGGCAGAGGCTGGTCGCGTTAAGCATCATATTAAAAATAATATCGAAAACCACAAAACCACTATCCTGATTGTCGGCTACTGCGAGCCAAGCTCATTGGGCGGCCATTTAGTGCATGGTGATAAAGAGGTTTATATTTTTGGCGACAGGTATGATGTCAAGGCCGATGTACGCTCCATCAAATCTATGAGCGCCCATGGAGATTACGAAGACTTATTGCATTTTCTAAACTGCCAGGACCCTGATAAGGTTAAAAAGATTTTCCTGGTACATGGCGAATATGATGTGCAGCAGCATTTTGCCCAAACACTCAAAGAGCATGGGTTCCATAATGTGGAGATACCTTATCAGCATCAAAGGATTGGGTTGGAGTAAATAACCAAAGATATGGGTTACTCTTTATTTTCCTGTTTCGTTCTGCTTGAAAATCCGGATGGTTTTAACGTAGCGGGTACTATAATAAGAGTCGTAATATGAGGTTTCTGTAACGCCCCAGGCTTTGCCTGATGTGGAGTGGATAAACTTCAATTTTTCGCCGGGGATGGATGATATGATCCCCATGTGGCCTACCACTTTTATTGTGCTGTCTGTGCCGGTAAACAATATCAGGTCGCCGCGTTTGGCATCTTTAATATCGATGGAGTGATGCACCGGCGTAAAATCAACTGAGGTTCTGGGCACCGCGATACCAAAATGGTTAAATACATAAGTAACAAAGCCCGAGCAGTCAAATCCTTTTTCAGGATCGACAGAACCATACAGATAGGGCGTACCTTCTAATGAGCAGGCAAAGGTTACCAGTTCGTCGGGAGTGGTATTGCCGGTATTGATGTCGGTAATGTGTTCCTGCTCGTATGTTTTAGGCGTTAAGCCGGTAGCTATGACTTTAGCCTTTTTTGC
This sequence comes from Mucilaginibacter sp., assembly GCA_036565645.1. Taxonomy (GTDB): domain Bacteria; phylum Bacteroidota; class Bacteroidia; order Sphingobacteriales; family Sphingobacteriaceae; genus Mucilaginibacter. The sequence goes on along the minus strand of DATCXS010000278.1, from coordinate 11,176 downwards.
GCGGCTGCAGGAGAATATCGCACAAATGAAAACACAACATATATAAGTAAAGCGCATATACCATGGCGTTAGCTTAGCCCTTTTTAAAAGGATGTTATGCGATGTTTTGTTTTGATAATACCCCCGCTTTTACTGGTCGAAGTTATAAACTTCCAGTAAGGGGATAGCGGGAGAGAGTGTTCTCCTTACTTCTTCACATTAAAACCGGGTATAACATAACTGTAAACACCATAACTCAACTCGCTCCAGGCACTTTGTTTAGGGAACGGAAAGCCGGGAAATAATTCCTGGTTGTTGGGCACAAATTTAACTTTCACCCGTATAGCCGACCGGTTAGCTGTTAAAGTCATCGGGATCAAAAATTCGTCATCGCGAAAACGGCGGTTTGATGTTTTTGTACGTAGCAAGCGGTTTTCCAATTCGCCCGGGGGATCAGAGTATAGACAGGTATTTGAGCCGGCAAGGTACCAGGTACCGGCTAATTGCCAATCTGCATTCTTACCTGATCCGGCATCGGCAATATAAACTTCGGCAGTTTGGTTAGGGAAGCTATAATCAAGCGTGCGCCTTAATAAAGCGCCCTGATTGCCAGCTGCCAGTTTGATGGTGAATTCCGAACTTCCGCGCGTATACCTGCCGTCTTCTTCGTGCGCCGGATACACCTCTTTCCCCGCCTTGTCGCCCACAAGCTTTATGTTAGGAAACAGATCAATCCCCAGTTCGTATCTCGAACTGATCTTCTCAACAGCCGAAGCATCGGGCGAAATATAATGATGGTTAGTTTCGCTGGTAATGTTACCTATGTCTATTTCGTCTGTTTTAATTAATGAAGGGGCGGGAAGGCCATACCAATAAGTTACGGCTTCATAATGCTCTGTGCTCAGATTTTCGGCCCCGTGTTCAAATTTAATCACGGCGCGTTTACCAAAAGGCATCATATCGCCCAGCAAAAACCGGTAAGCAGATTCAATAAGGTCCTTATCATTTTTAGCAGCGGCTTTTGTTCGCGAGCCGAGGGGATGCCCGGCAAAGGCCAATGTCATGTTTTGGCCGCCCCAGTAATCGCCGCCGCCAGCCCATTCTTCGGTGCCGGTGCCATAGGCCTGCGGGCTATCACTGTCATCAAAAAAGAAACGCGGATCGCCTTCTAAAGTACCTAGGTTAGCGTTGTGCGAAAATATAAAGGAGGTGCCTACAAAACTGCCCGACCAATCATCATGCCCCTCTATGCCCCGGGTATCCAAATAGGTCATATCCTTTCCAGGTTCAGGCTGCGGCATATCTGCATAAGTGGCGTGGAAATAAGCATTCAAGTTTGGCGCCGTTTTTAAAGGCTCATACCTTATCTCATAACTAATCTTGGTATTGCCGGGTGTTATATCCGCTAATTCAAACTTAGCCGACTTAAAGAACGGCATGGGGTAATAACAGGCCAGCTCTATTTTATTGTTGGGATAGTCAAACCGGATATTAATTGGGAAACCTTTTACCAGGTATTCTCTCGAGTCGCGGTTGTATAATGTCCCGGCACCAAAAAACAAAGCTAAAGGTGCGTCTATGGATGGTTGTTTGGCGTTGTCCCAGGTAACCTGCAGTCGCAGATGCTCCAGTTCGTCAGCTTTATCTAAAGGCAGGGTTAGTTTAAAAGCCCGTACCGATGATGCCACGGATTTGATGCTGGCGATAGTCACTTTGCTGTAGTTCAACTTTACCTCGCCGCTCATCTTTTTAATGTTTTTTGGAGCGATGTCTGTTCCGGCTTTATCAACCAGGTCGAGGATATCTTGATCCGGGGCTTTAGTAATGTCCCAAGTGTTTATTTGCTGCGACAGGTTTTGCGGGTTGGCATACAAGTGATAAATAAAATAGCCGGTACCATAATGTGTTTTTGAATACGCTATCCTGAACGCATCTTTAAAAGGCATCGGTGTCCAGATCAGATCGGCACCTTTGGTATCGGCCCACGTAAAATTAAGTGGTTTCGGAAATGCCGTCGCGGGTATAAAAACGGTCGAGGTTTTGAATTTGCTCAAGGCATTCATCCGGTCGGCAGTAGCCGTTTCTTCAACTACATTGTCTTTTCCGTCAGCAATAAAATGCCAGGGGCTGCCATGCCAGTGGTTGGCCCTGAAAAAATACAGAACACCAGTGCCTTTAACGTCCAACGCCACATTGTGGTCTTCCTGATTGGCAAACAGATAATGACTGGCATCTGCAGATTGATTGCCGCCTTCACGGTCATAAGTACTTCGCATATAGGCGCGGTCGCCAATCCGCTGCATCGGCCATTTGTCCCACATTCTGTAAGCATCTAACCCTATAGGTATAATAGGCAGCACCTGCTTTTTATGTTGGGCGAATGATTGCACGGCTAAGCAAAGCATAACAGGCATAAGCAGGTACTTCAAAGTCTTCATGGTCAGCATGTTTTATAATTGGTTATACAAAGAAATAACAACAGCCAATTAAAAACTTTAAATAAACAGCTAATTGTGATACTATGTTGCCAGTATGCAGACTATTCGGTTACTGTAGTTAGAAACCACAAGCGTGCTTATCTGACACAGACTTCTGACAGTGGATGCCCTTCATTAATCAGGATGACAAAAGGGATTTATCCAAACAATGAGCTGCTCAGATATCTATCTCCACGATCACAGCATATAAAGACGATGACGCCCTCTTTTAGCTCTTTAGCCAGTTCAATAGCTGCCGATAATGCCCCGCCGCTGCTCATCCCTGCAAAGACACCTTCCTCGCGGGCCAATCTGCGGGCCATAGTGGTTGCTACAGCTTCTGAAATATCCATCACACGATCAACTCTTGACGGATCAAATATCTTGGGCAAATAGGCTTCGGGCCAGCGGCGTATGCCGGGTATTGACGAGCCATCAGTAGGCTGGCAGCCTACAATTTGTATATCCGGATTTACTTCTTTTAAATATTTTGAGCAGCCCATAATGGTACCGGTTGTACCCATTGCACTTACAAAGTGCGTTATCTTTTGTGCGGTATCGCGCCATATCTCGGGGCCGGTAGTTTTATAGTGGGCCATGTAATTATCCTGATTGGCAAACTGGTTCAGAATAAAATAGCCCTGATTGGCTGCTTTGTCCTCGGCATAATCGCGGCAAGCTTCAATGCCGTCCAATAAAGTTACTTTAGCGCCAAAAGCTTCCATGACCAACACACGTTCGCGGGTTGAATTTGAAGGCAGGGCTACCTCAATTTCCAGCCCATACAGAGAGGCAATCATAGCTAATGCGATGCCCGTGTTGCCGCTGGTAGCTTCAATTAATTTACTGCCGGGTTTGATATCACCACGCTCTAAAGCGCTTCTGATCATGTTCAATGCTGCCCGGTCCTTTACACTTCCGCCGGGGTTGTTGCCTTCCAGCTTACCATATATTTTAACGTTGGGATTTGGATTTAGTCGTTTTATTTCAACCAGTGGCGTATTGCCTATCAGCTCCATTAATGTTGCCATTTCAATCTTCGTTCTTTTTTAAAACCTTCACTGTCGATGCGTGGAAAACGCGCGAATATGGCTCAACGCTTTTGGTTAGCCAAACATTGCCGCCGATAACGCTATCGTGCCCCACAACTGTCTCACCACCTAAAATAGTAGCACCCGAGTAGATCACCACATTATCCTCTACCGTAGGATGTCGCTTGGTATCAGCCATATATTTGGCTACGCTTAATGCGCCTAAGGTAACTCCTTGATAAAGCTTCACATTTTTACCGATGCGGGTAGTCTCGCCAATTACAATACCTGTGCCGTGATCGATATAAAAATACTCGTCAATACCGGCGGCGGGGTGAATGTCAATACCGGTTCTTGAATGGGCGTATTCGGTTAATATCCTGGGTATTAAAGGCACATCATGCTCATAAAGACTATGAGCCAGGCGGTAAAATGATATCGCGAAAAAGCCGGGATAAGTACGAATTACCTCAAATTCACTACGCGCGGCGGGGTCGCCATTAAAAATAGCCTCTATATCAGTATTCAATATACGATACAATTCAGGCAGGCTGTTAAAAAAGCCTTGTACCCGATGTTTGTTATTACCATCGGCACAGGCCTTAGTAGCATCCATTATGTGCAAGAGCTCGCCCTGTAGTTTGTCAAACTCATCGTGCAATTGCCCTATGGAAATAAATACTTTTTTAGATTGTTCGGGGAACAACAAACGAATTACCTGCATAGCCCAGGTAGTGACCTCCTTGTTAGAGGGTACTGCTTCAGCCTGTTGTTGCTTATTTAATATCTGCCGATAGAATTCGTCGTTCATTATAATACCCCTTTTCGTTACCTGACGTTTGCAAGTTTATGAAAAAAATTGTTGTTTAGATATAAAAACTACATTTTGAGCCGATGGTTTTCTGCGGATGATTATCCGCCTGATTATTTCTGTGAATAACTCAGTAACTGCTGCATAGCCTTTGCCAGGCGCGACTTACCCAAAAACTGATTTTCCAAATTTTTATCCATTGGCACGGGGGTATCCAGGCTGGCGCAGCGTAGTACCGGGGCATGCAATTCTTCAAAACATTTTTCGCTTATTACAGCGGCTACTTCAGCGCCAAAGCCGCTGGTCAGCGTATCTTCATGCAGTACCAACGCCCTATGGGTTTTGTTTACACTAGCGATGACGGTCACGCTATCCCAGGGCTGTAAGCTCCGCAGATCAATAACCTCAATAGATTGACCGGGATGCGTGCTTAGATATTCAAGCGCCCAATGTACAGCATAGCCGTACGCAACGATAGTGGCCTGCGTACCTTTTTTAACTACCCGCGCCTTGCCTATCTCTACAAACATTTCGCCGTCAGGCACCTCGCCGGTCAGGTTACGGTACAGGTATTTATGCTCAAAATACATCACCGGGTTCGGGTCGGCAATGGCCGACATAAGCAAACCCTTGGCATCGGCAGGAAAAGCCGGATAAACCACTTTTAGTCCCGGCGTTTTAGTAAACCAGGCTTCGTTACTTTGCGAGTGAAAAGGCCCGCCTGCAGTACCGGCACCGGTAGGCATCCGGATTACCACATCGACATTTTGGCCCCAGCGATAATGTGTTTTGGCAAGATTATTTATCACTTGCGTAAAGCCGCTGCTTACAAAATCGGCAAACTGCATTTCGACCACGGCTTTATAACCGTTTAGCGACAGCCCCATAGCTGCGCCAATTACCCCTGATTCGCAAAGCGGCGTATTACGCACACGCTCTTTCCCAAAAAACTCATGAAAATTTTCGGTCACCTTAAAAACGCCACCATATTCGGCTACATCCTGACCCATGATAACCAGGTTGGGATATTTGCCCATCGACAATAATAAGCCATCGCGTATAGCATCAATAAAACGTACTATGGTTGATTTAGATGAGAGCTTGAACGACGGTTTGGTAAACGGTTTATAGACGTCGCCAAGCTCGGTAAAAATGTTGGGGCGGATGTCTTTTTCAGTTAACACGCGATTAATGACCGGATCAATCTCCTTTAAAAATTCATCCCGCAAAAATGGGATCCATTCCGGGCGCAGCACATTTTCGGCTATCAGGAAGTTTTCGAAATTGCGTAGCGGGTCTTTATCCTGCCATTCGGCAATCAGTTCTGCCGGTACATATTTAGTGCCTGATGCTTCTTCATGTCCGCGAATCCTGAAAGTGGCACATTCTACCAGTACCGGCCTCGGCCTTTGGCGTATGCTATGCGCAATTTCGCTAATGGCATAATATACATCCAGGATATTGTTGCCATGCAACTGGCGGCCCTCAATACCATAACCAATGGCCTTATCTGTGAGTTTCTTTGCGCGATACTGTTCACGGGTGGGGGTAGATAGTGCGTACGCATTATTTTCGATCAGAAAAATGACCGGCAAGTTCCAAACCGCAGCTATGTTAACCGCCTCGTGGAAATCGCCTTCGCTGGTGCCGCCCTCGCCGGTAAAAACCAGCGTCACTTTTTTGCGGCTGGCCAGCACATCAGCTAAAGCAATACCATCGGCCAGGGCCATTTGCGGGCCCAGGTGAGATATCATGCCAATGATCTTATGCTCTTGCGTACCGAAATGAAACGAGCGGTCGCGCCCTTTGGTGAAACCGGATGCCTTACCCACCCATTGCCCCATTAAACGGTTAAACGGGACATCCCGGGTAGTGAACACCCCCAAATTACGGTGCATCGGTAATATGTACTCGTCCTGCTCCATAGCCAGGGTAGCGCCAACTGCAATAGCCTCTTGCCCGATGCCGGAAAACCACTTGCCAATGCGCCCCTGCCGCAGCAGGATAAGCATCTTCTCTTCGATAACGCGCGGATAAAGCAGTTTCTTGTAAATTGCTATTAACGCATTATCGTCCAGATTCTTCCGGTCAAAAATCATACACCAAATTTAATCTGTTTTCGCTGCCCTCAACCTACAAGTTAAGAGGGCATCTAATTTAAGGAAGATAATTGCCGATGGCAAATCTGGAGGTGGATTTTATATTGAAAGATGTGTGAAGGAAATTGTCATCCTGAGCGATAGCGAAGGATCTTGTAAGGCAATTAGTAGGCGCATAAGATCCTTCGCTATCGCTCAGGATGACAAACTGATTAAGAAGGATTTACTCCTGGTTTTTATGCAACTCCTTCCATTGCTCGGTAAATGATTTCGGCGCAACGTGCGGCATGGCTTTGTAATGTCCCCAGCTTTTTTTGAAGAAGGTTTTTAATAGCTTATTTTTGGTGTTACCACTAAAAAAGTCTTCGAGCTTACGGCTCAGCATGCCTTTTTTCCAGGCAAACCAACCCCATTTTTCGGCAGTTGGCGCATAGCCGTCGTTTACCGCGTCGCGGCGGTTGAGCAATAGCATTTTGTGAATTTCGATCTTAACCGGACAAACATCTGTACACTTACCGCAAAGGCTTGAGGCATAGCTCAGGTGCTTGAATTCTTCCATCCCTTTTAAGTGCGGGGTGATAATTGACCCTATAGGGCCGGCGACAGTGGTATTATAAGCGTGCCCACCCACATTTTTATAAACCGGGCAGCCATTAAGGCATGCGCCGCAACGGATACAGTACAAGCCTTGACGCTGCTCTTTTTGAGCCAGCAGATTTGTGCGGCCGTTGTCAAGCAGGATCACATACATCTCTTCAGGGCCGTCAACCTCATTGGGCTGGCGAGGGCCGCTTAAAACAGTATTATAAACCGTCAGGTTCTGGCCCGTACCGTGGGTAGCCAGCATTGGCCAGTACAAGTCAAGGTCGGTCAGGGATGGGATAACTTTTTCGATACCCACCACCGCAATATGTATTTTAGGGAACGACGTGCTTAACCGCGCATTACCTTCGTTTTCTGAAAGGGCGATACTGCCGGTGTCGGCGATTAAAAAATTGCCCCCGGTTATGCCTACTTCGGCTGTAACATATTTTTCGCGCAGCAGTTCGCGGGCTTTTTGTGTCAGTTGTTCAGGAGTTGCGTCTATAGGCGTACCAAAACGTTCATGAAACAGTTTAGCGATGTCCTCTTTCGACAAGTGCATGGCCGGGGTAACAATGTGGTAAGGCTTTTGCCCTAACAATTGTATAATATATTCGCCCAAATCGGTTTCAATGGATTCAACACCGTGATGTCCCAAAAACTCGTTCAGCTCAATCTCCTCGGTCGCCATTGATTTTGATTTTACAATCATTTTGGCTCCGGCCCTTTGTATAATGCTCAGGATCTCTTTATTAGCTTCGGCTGCATCGTTGGCCCAAATCACTTTACCGCCGCGTTTCTGGAAATTAGCTTCAAACTCGGGCAATACTTTGTCCAGGTTCTCCATCATCTTCCACTTCAACACATGTCCGCGGCGCTTGGCATTCTCAAGGTTAATAATACGCGACAAGCCGCGGTCAACCGCAGTATCATATTTATTGATATTGTAGTTGATGATACGACGGTGGTCGATATCAAATGATTTGTTTTCCGAATCGATCAGAAATTCCTCAGCGGTACTTGTCATGCTGCTAATTTATGAATTTACAATATAAAAAAAGCGGCAGGATATATTCCTGCCGCTTTTTTTGAATAATATGTCAAAATAGCTTATTAAGCGCAAGCTATTTTGTTAACTCTGCGTGCATGACGGCCACCCTCAAATTTGGTGTTAAAGAATATCTCACAGATCTTTTTAGCTTGGTCTAAGGTCACAAAGTTTGACGGGATGCATAGTATGTTGGCATCGGTATGGCTCCGGGCAGGCTCGGTTACGGCCTCATTATAGCATAATGCTGCGCGGATACCCTGGTGCTTGTTAGCTGCTATAGCTACACCGTTTGCGCTGCCGCAAATCAAAATACCATAATCAAACTCGCCATTTTCTACCGCTGTAGCTACGGGGTGCGCAAAGTCTGTATAATCGCATGAATCTTTTGAGAAAGTGCCGAAATCTTTCACGTTTTCGCCCAGAATAGTAAGCAGGGCGCTTTTAAGCTCAAACCCGGCGTGGTCTGCGCCAATGGCTATTTTTAATCCTTCAATCATGATCTATAAAGCGCGGTTATGAATTCATCAATTCGTCGTGAGCCTTTGCGCGACGTTTTTCAACTACCGACGCTACAACAATACCCACCTCATATAAAACAAATAGCGGCAGGGTAGCAATCATAGTGGTTAAAAAGTCAGGCGATGGCGAAATAATGGCGCCGACAATTAACAGGATCACGATAGCATACCGACGGGTTCTTTTCATGAAAGTACCGGTCAGGATACCTATTGATGCCAAAATATAGATAACTATCGGCAACTCAAAAACAATACCGATAATCAAAGTAATAGTGGCCACCATTGACAGGTACGAGCTTACTGTAAACTCATTTCTGATCGTGTCACTTACCTCATAGTTTGCCAGGAAAGCAATTGATTCGGGCGCTATTACATAGTAACCGAATAAAACACCTAACAAAAACAGCATCGACGCATAAAATACAAAGCCGCTTGCCGCTTTTCTTTCCTTCTCTAACAGTGCCGGTTTAATAAACCGCCAGATCTCCCACAAAATGTATGGGATAGACAGGATGATACCGATAAGCACCGATGAATTGATCTGCAGCATAAACTGGCCGGCAACCTCGGTGTTAATGATCGTGGCATTGAACTTGGTAATACAAAAGCCTTCGCCCAGCTTACACATCATTCTGTAGGTCCAGAAATCAGGGCGGAAAGGCCCCATGATGTAGGTGTTAAAAATATAATGGTAGTTTAAAAAAGCGACTAACGCGAATACCACAATCGCTATAGCGGCGCGTATTAAATGCCACCTCAACGCCTCCAAATGGTCAAAAAATGACATCTCGGCCTCAAGGCTTTTGCCCTTATCCTTTATTGCTTTTACTAACTTATTATCGTCGCTCATTGATATTACCGGAGGCTATAACGTCGCCGGACGCAATTTAGTTCTTATTTGAGTAAATAGTTTTAAATTATTCGGCATATTCAAACGTTTCCATGAACTTGGTAGTAAAATTACCGGCACGGAAGTTTGGGTCTTTCAATAATTTCAGGTGGAATGGTATGGTAGTTTTAATGCCTTCAATAATAAACTCGCCTAAAGCACGCTCCATTGTGCTTAAAGCTTCTTCGCGGGTTTGTGCCACGCAGATAACTTTGGCAATCATTGAGTCGTAGTTTGGCGGGATGGTATAACCGCTGTACACGTGTGTATCTACACGCACACCATGACCACCCGGCGAGTGGAAGTTGGTTATCCTGCCCGGTGACGGACGGAAGTTGTTAAACGGATCTTCGGCATTGATACGGCATTCAATGGCATGCATTGTCGGCTCGTAGTTTTTACCCGAGATAGGAATACCGGCAGCAACTTTAATTTGTTCTTTGATCAGGTCGAAGTTGATCACCTCTTCAGTAACCGGGTGCTCTACCTGGATCCGGGTATTCATCTCCATAAAATAAAAGTTGCGGTCCTTGTCAACCAAAAATTCTACGGTGCCTGCTCCTTCATATTTAACCGCTTTAGCGCCTTTAATAGCGGCATCGCCCATTTTTTTACGCAGCTTTTCGGTCATGAACGGCGATGGCGCCTCTTCGACCAACTTTTGGTGACGGCGCTGGATAGAGCAATCGCGCTCTGACAAATGGCAAACCTTACCGTACTGGTCGCCCACTACCTGAATTTCGATGTGGCGCGGATCCTGAACGTATTTTTCCAGGTACATGCCATCGTTACCAAAAGCAGCACCCGACTCAGCACGTGCCGAGTTCCAGGCAGCTTCAAACTCTTCATCTTTCCATACCACGCGCATACCGCGGCCACCACCACCGGCTGTAGCTTTCAGGATAACCGGGTAACCGATTTTTTTAGATATAGCGATACCCTGTTTAACGTCGCTTAACAAACCTTCAGAACCGGGAATAGTTGGTACACCGGCTTTTTTCATAGTTTCTTTAGCCGATGCTTTATCGCCCATAGCGTTGATCTGCTCGGCAGTAGCCCCAATAAATTTGATGCCGTACTCGGCACAAATAGCCGAGAATTTAGCATTCTCTGACAGGAAACCATAACCCGGATGGATCGCATCGGCGTTGGTTAGCTCGGCAGCTGATATTAAGTTTGGAATATTTAAATAGGAATCTTTGCTTGGCGGCGGGCCAATACAAACAGCTTCGTCGGCAAAACGTACGTGAAGACTGTCACGGTCGGCAGTAGAATATACAGCAACCGTTTTAATACCCATTTCTTTACAGGTACGGATTATGCGCAAGGCAATTTCACCACGATTAGCTATTAATATTTTTTTAAACATGTTTTTAATGTGCAAATAGCGGATATGCAGATGTGCAGATGCTTATATGATGTGCTCATTCATTTGCACATTCGCATATCTGCACATTTGCACATCTTACATAGGTTCTACTAAAAATAAAGGCTGGTCATATTCAACCGGCGAGGCATTATCAACCAGTATTTTAACAATACGGCCCGATACTTCTGATTCGATCTCGTTGAATAATTTCATGGCTTCGATGATACAAACTACCGATCCGCTTGATATCTCGTCGCCTACGTTTACAAACAATGGTTTATCAGGCGCTGACGAGCGGTAGAAAGTACCAATCATTGGCGATTTGATAGTGATGTAGTTTGACGTATCGGCAGCAGGGGCAGCGGCAGGC
>DATCXS010000252.1:0-2501 GCA_036565645.1 Mucilaginibacter sp. | reverse complement strand
CATAACTGGTATAATGCTTGTCTGCAAGGTTGCGCGCCCAAAGCATGAAGCCGATATGCTTTGTGGTAATGCCTGCTTTTGCGTTCAATAAACTATAACCCTTCTGGCTGATGGTATTGGCTAAATCAAAATATTGCATTCCTGTATAAAGCCATTCGCCCCGCACTACTAATTGTATATTTTGCTTGCTTTTTACATCGCGGGTGTATTGCATGGCAAGCATAGAAGTAACATCAGGCGTGAATAATTGGCGCTTGCCTTTAAGATTGGCCTCGGCGTCGCCTTGCGCTATTTTTAAATTATTATATTGTGCGTCTGTGTAACCTAAGCTGGCATTTACTTCCAATCCTTTAAAGAGCTTTGCCATTACCTCTGTTTCTATTCCCTTACTGGTAAGCCTGCCGGTATTTTTAGTAATGGTTACTGCATCGGGCAATATTAAGGTGGGCACCTGCGCATCTGAAATGGTGCTATAAAAAGCAGCGATATTCCATATTAATTTATGGTTCCAAAAACTATTTTTCGCTCCCAATTCTATATTGTTGCTGTACTCCGGCCTAAACGGATATAGGGCCGGTTGCGAAGGGTCGGATGATAAAGGGGTTAGCCCTCCCACCCTGTATCCCCTGCTGAAAGTGGCATATAGCAGGTTATTATCCGAAGCATTAAATCCAATACTAACCGTTGGGGAAAAAGCGCTGAAATGAATAGCAGCCGATGTATCAGAGCGGTAATCAAACATAGGTTTGGGGTCTGGGTCGTGTTGGTATTCGCCTCTGATGTTTTGCTTTTGATGCTCATAATCGTACCGGGCGCCGGCGGTTATATTCCATTGTTTATTGATGGCGTAAGTGGCCTGGCCATAAAAAGCAGCACCCGTACTTTTGGCTTTTGTTGTATTAATCAACGAAAAGTTTTTATCCTGTATATCTTCCACTACCATCTCAGCGTCGTTGCCAAACCGCGTGGTTTGTTTTCCGGGGCTATTGCTGTAAAAAAGATAAGAGCCGGCTGTCCATTTCCATGATGAAGTGATGGCTGCAGGCGACGAAAATTTCAATTCCTGTGTAAGGGCTTTTACATGGTTCCATTTTTTACCATAATCATTGATAATGCTGATGCCATCAATGGGTGAAAAATCAGCATCAATAGGTTTGGAATAATACCGGTAATTAGATTGATACCCCGTTTGTGAACTAAAGTTAAACGCGCGACCCGCATAATTCAGCGACAGAGAGGCATTGAAAACATTGTCCATTAAAGTAGTTATTGCGTTTTGACTAAGCTTATAAGGATTGTCAAAAGCTTCATTTATACCAGGCACCAGGGGGAAAGCGCCGTTGTTCCGGTTTTCATTATGCTTCACATTTAAGGTAAGCGCCCACCGGCTTGATGGCAAATATTTAATATAGTAATTCCCCAAAACACTATGCTGCCTGTCGTAATGGGAATTATTAAATTCATTGGTATAATAGCCATCCATGCGGTCGTATAACGCAGCGATGCCCATGAATAATTTATCTTTTACCAATGGTGTACGCACGCCGGCGGTGTATCGTTGCAAACCATAATTGCCCACATCCACCGAAGCAAAGCCTTCCGTGCGATTGGTAGGTTTTTTAGTGATAATATTTATAACGCCTGCCATAGCATTTCGGCCATACAAAGTGCCCTGTGGGCCTCTTATTATTTCTATTCGTTCCACATCAAATAAAGTGCTGATGTAGGTATCCAGGTTAAATTGATTTACACCATCTATATAGGTTGCCACAGCCGGATTGTAAGAAGTAGTGGTGATGCCCCTGATAGAAGTTACATTGCGCTTATCGCCCGGGTCTGCCGAATATAAATTGGGCACCATAGCGCTGAGGTCTTTGGTGTTCCGTATTTGATAAGCCTCCACCTGCTTTGCAGAAAGTGAAGTAATACTAACGGGTATGTGTTGTAAATCTTCTTCGCTTTTTTGTGCGCTTACCACCACCTCATTCAGTTGCCGCGATGTTTGCCGCAGAGTCAATTGTATTTTATTATCTGCGTTGTTTATGGTTATGGCTTCATTAATAATTGCATAACCGACAGCGCTTACTTCAATTTGATAAGCGCCGGGATACAAATTATTTAGATTAAAATTGCCCTTGTCATCTGTAGTGGTTCCTGTATTCGTATTTAATAAATGAACCGTAGCCTGTGCAATGGGATTGCTTTGTTCATCTGTTATTTTGCCGGTTAATGAGAACTTATTTTGCGCCCCGGCGGATAACAAAATCATCTGCGATAATAATAAAATCAGTAAGCTTTTTTTCATAAATTCTTTCTTGTTAAAATGGTGGTTCGAGGTGCCATGAAGATATATTTTTAGTTTAAAAAACCAAATATTCTTTTTAAAATATCATTCAGCAGTTGAATATTTATTTCGTTTGGAATTTCGCAGCCAGATCATGTTAATAATTAACGCAGCAATGAGAATTATTAATCCAAAAAATTCTCTTGTCTCTTCAATC
>DATCXS010000105.1:0-2632 GCA_036565645.1 Mucilaginibacter sp. | reverse complement strand
TTTGCTGATCGTTGAGCGAGTCGGTACTATTCGGGTTTAATGCCGAGGTGATACCGGCATTGATCATTTGTTCCATGTTAAAACGAGCAGTCTCGACCGAGCCGTACTGCGAGCTTACGGTTTGCCCCTGTATCGTCAGCTGAATATGTTCGTTAGCAATCTCTTTACCCATTGAGGCATAGAAACGGTGTGTTTTGCCGCCGCCACGGGCCGGCGGCCCGCCACGGCCGTCAAAAAAGGCCAGATCAATATCATATTTACGCGCCATAGCGGTTAGCTCTACTTTTGCTTTGTAGATAGACCAGTTAGCCATTAAATAACCACCGTCTTTGGTACTGTCAGAGAAACCGAGCATAATGCTTTGCCTGTTGCCGCGCCTTTTCAGGTGCTCTTTATAGAACGGATGCGTATATAATTTCTCCATTACCTCGGCCGCAACTTGTAAGTCGTTTACCATTTCAAATAATGGCATAAAGTCGACAGTTAGGTTATCAGCCTGCCACCCGCTCCACAAAAACAGGTCAACCAGTTGCAGAATATCAGAAGCCTCCTGGCAGTTACTGATAATAAAACGCTGACAACCTTTTTCGCCATTGGTGTACTGAATATCTTTCATCAGCTTAATGGTGTTTAAGGTGTCGCGAATAAGATTATCGGCGTCATCAGGGCATACAAAGTTAAGCTCATTAAAAGTAACAGCGCTTATTTTATGGTCCTCATCAAGATCCTGATAGTTTGCCGGTATCCCGGTAGCAATATCTTTATCTACACAATACTTAAATACATTACGCAATACACGGCTATCCTGGCGGATATCCAGCGTAGCGAAGAAACAACCGAACAACCGCACCTTGCGCATCAAGTCATCAACAATGTCAACAAACAAGCTATCGTGGTTGGTTATCAGGGTTTCGCGTATGCTGTCTAATAAGGTTAGCAGCTCGCCTTGCAGATCTTTAGCATTAGGCTGAGGCTTGTTAAAGGCATTTTCGTATAACAAACCTTCCAGCGTAGTCATGATATTCCCAATCCCCCTGAAAGTAATGCGACGTTTCAATACCCTAAAGTCGCGGTAATAGCAACGGAAAATGATCTGCCTTAATAAACAGGCTACATCATAAGTAATCTTGGTGGTAACATTAGGGTTGCCATCGCGGTCGCCGCCCGGCCAGAAACCCAGTTCCAATATTGGGTTGCTGTCAATGTCGATATCAAACTCCTCTTCAAGTTTGGTTTGGATGCCCGATGCAGCATGATAAAACGTATTTTCCAGAAACCACACCAGGCTCACGGCCTCATCAACCGGGGTTGGTGCTTTTTTATTGAAGAACGGCGTTTTACCCAATTGCTGTAATAAAAGGTCGATGGTATTGATATCATTGGTTTTCAGCGCTTCGATCAGATCATTCATGATGCCGAGCACCGTACCCGGATAAAACTGGGTTGGGTGTGCAGTAAGCACCAGGCGCAATGAAAAATCTTTCAATTTTTCGCTGATGCTTTGGCGCATTTGGTCGCTTGAAACCGCATTTTGCAGTAAAGCGGTCAGTGTACCTACATCATCAGCACGACCTATTTTACTGAATGTTGAATCTTCAATAGCATCAAATAAAACCACTTGACGCTCAATATATTGAATGAACCTGAACATGCGATTCAGCTGCTCGCGGTGGTCAATATCAGGTACGTATTTTTTGAAAAACGACTCTATAATTTCAGTCGGCGACTCCTCCTTTATAGCACCCTTTTCGCAATGCGAGCTAAAAAAGGGCAGCAAAATGCCTATTTCTTTTACCTGGTAAAATGGCAGTGTTTGGAACAGGCTGTTATATAACTCAAAGCGAGT
Organism: Mucilaginibacter sp.; assembly: GCA_036565645.1. Lineage (GTDB taxonomy): Bacteria > Bacteroidota > Bacteroidia > Sphingobacteriales > Sphingobacteriaceae > Mucilaginibacter. The sequence continues at coordinate 786 of DATCXS010000105.1, read as the reverse complement.
GACAACTTCATTATTAAAAGCGGTTTCTCTTTGGCTGAGTTTTAACGTAGAGGACATATTAGATATTATAAGATGTAAAAAATGTAGCTTGATCTATGGGACAGATCAAAATCGGTGTAAATTAAACAAAAATCGTTAAAAATTATATAATTATTAAAAAAAATACGCATTGTCAGCAATATTGATTATAAAAATCAGTATCGGATAAAATTTTTGCAAATGGATATATCAATCTTTTTTTTCCGAGATTTGTTAGGCGATGCTTCAACCCAAAGAGATAAAAACCTTCTTTTTCAGCCAGTATTTTTCTGACGGCTTGCGTATAACGCTGGGTATCTTGCTTCCGGCCATAGTGTGCCTGCAACTGGGCAGGTTTGACATAGGCATAACACTTTCTTTAGGAGCACTTTGCGTTTGCGTGGCTGACAGCCCCGGCCCTGTTGCGCACAAACGCAATGGCATGGCCATAGGCAATTTGTGTGTGTTTGTGGTGGCTTTAACTACAGGCTTTGCACGATTAAATGTGTTTACCCTGGGATTGGAGATTACCTTATTTTCGTTCCTGTTTTCCATGTTTACTGTTTATGGTAACCGGGCAGCGTCAGTAGGTACAGGGTCTTTGCTGGTAATGGTATTATTAATGGAGCAAGCTATTAAACCTGATGAAGTTTTGGGCTATAGCGCAACTATTTTGGCCGGCGGCGTATGGTATATGATATTTAGCCTGGTTTTTTTTGGCATCCGGCCGTATCGCGCGGCGCAGCAAGCACTGGGCGAAAATGTGGC
>DATCXS010000325.1:0-4110 GCA_036565645.1 Mucilaginibacter sp. | reverse complement strand
TCCATATCGCACATCAGGAATGGGTCGTGCAGGTGACGCTCGTCGGGCCTGAAAAAATAGCGGGCCTGCTCAAAGGTCTTAACTCCCCTTTGTATCAACAAAGCGCTTAAAACGGGATCAATGTTAAGTTCGGTGGCTAATTGGTTTGTTTCATCAATTGCCGGTACTTCCCTTATCGCCCACCGTTTATTCATATCTTTGTCGCTTATAACGAGTAAATATATAAAATGTGCAGATATGCTGGTGTGCAAATGTGCAGATTGTTGATTAAGATGGTGATAGAAATACTTAAAACGGTAAAATTAATTGCACATCTGCATATTCGCACATCTGCATATCCACAAAGCATTTGCATATCTGCACGCCTGCACATCCACTACACATCCGTATTTAAACATGAAAATTTTTGCATTAGGTGAAGGTTCTTATTCGGTAGATGCTACCAAAAAGTTTATTCCGTTTGATCCGCAGGTCAATAACTTTCGCGACCGCCCGGGTTCGTTATTTATACATGTTAATCCCTTCCTGGTTCAAACCGCCAATGATCTGATTGTTTTAGATTGCGGCCTTGGCTATAAAGATACACGCGACGAATTGTTTCTGCACCAACATATCCGCAATGCGGGTTTTGATCCCGAAGATGTATCGCTGGTTTTGATGTCGCATCTGCATTATGACCATTCTGGTGGGTTAGTTATTGAGCGTAACGGCAAGCTCGAGCCAAGTTTCCCCGCTGCCGAGCATGTAATACAGCGCGGTGAGTGGGAAACGGCATTCGTTGGTAAATCTTCATCATACCATAAAGAGATCTTTGAAACGCTGCAACGCTCGGCCAATATTACTTTTGTTGAAGGCTCCGGCCAATTTAAGCCGGGTATCCGCTATGAGCTATCGGGTGGGCATTGTAAATATCATCAGGTATTCTGGATCGAAGATAATGCTGACAGATGCTTTTTTGGGGGCGATGAATTGCCTGAACCCGAACAACTGATCAGACGGTTTAAAGCCAAGTACGATTTTGACCCGCAAAGGGCGATGGAACTTCGCGACCATTACGGTAAAATAGCGGCTGAAGGCGGTTGGACCTGCTTGTTTTACCATGCCAAATCAATGCCGGTTGGCAACGTTAGCCACAACGGCGAGCATTTTATGATCACGCCGGTATAAATATATATTTACCACCTTGCCATCCTGAACGACAGCGAAGGGTGAAAAAACAGATCTTTAAAATTTTGATGTAAACAAAAGCGACCGTCAATTAAGGGATCGCGTTTTCAATATCTTATTAACGCTACTAATTAGCGTGAAACATTTCTTTGATCTTTTCCACGCTCAATGGCTTCGAGATAAAGTTTTTTACCAACGGATAGGAACGTGCCTTATTGATGTCGTTGCTAAATACTGACGACGAAATAATGAAGATCTTGCTTTTGCCCTCGGGGTCAATATTCAGCCGCTTGTATTCGTCCAAAAATTCCCAACCGTTCATAATCGGCATGTTGATATCCAGCAGGATAAAGTCGGGCAGTAATGATGGATCATGTTTTTGGATATTTACCAGCTCGTCTATCGCAAACCTTCCGTTTAAGCAGGCAGATATCGCGGTATTCTCAACGGCTTTTTTTATTAGTTTTATCGAAATGAAATTGTTGATTTCATCATCATCAACTAACAAAATACTTACTGGTTTGCTTTCAGTGTTCATAGGGTTGCTTATACGGCGTATTTTTCAAAAGGTTCCATTCCTATATGTTGTAAACATCACAGGAAACAAAAGTGTTTTATTTAACATGAATATACAAGCATTTTTATAAAACATTAGCCGAAATATTAATAAAATAATAACGTCCTGGGTTTCTTTCCTTTAAAGAAATATAGTGTCAGACAAGTATAATAATACAAAAATAAAATGCAATTAAGTTGCATTGGTTTATATTTGTGCGATGACTTCAAAAAAGCTGGGATCGAAACTAGACCATATCGGGATGACCGCCTCGACACTTTGCGCTATACATTGCGCCATTGTGCCGGTGCTGATTACCTTTTTGCCCTTAGCGGGCCTGGGCTTTCTGGCTAATCCGCTGTTTGAGTGGAGTATGATCATTCTGGCATTGTTGCTGGGGGTGTCGTCAATATTTTTATCGTACCTCCGTACGCATCGCCGCGCTTTGCCGTTATTATTATTATTAGGAGGATTTGCATTGATAATAGCCGGACATATTTACCTGAAGGGATGGATAGAGGCTATTGTAGTGCCTTTGGGCGGATTGACCATTGCTACCGCACATTTTATAAATTTTAAGTACGTTGGTGTTTGCAAAACCAACGACCATTTTTTCCACCTCAAGCATAATCATCCTAAGCGATATTGGTAATAATGCTGTAATCTGTTTGGCGGAGAGTTTTAAAGCTTAAAACAAATTCGCTAATTCTTAGTAATTTTGTAAAGACATTCGTTAAATGAACCATAATCAACATTTTGAACATTTATTAAAAAGGCATCAGCTTAAGCGCACCGAGGCCCGGCTAAGAGTGTTGCATCTTTTGGTTAATAAAAAAACGGCCACCTCGCAACCCGACCTGGAAAGCGTTATCGGTGATGTTGACCGTGTTACACTGTATCGCATATTAAATGCTTTTGAAGAAAAAGGGATTATCCATAAAGTGTTTGATCTGAACGGCACGGCCAATTATGCTATTTGTTCGTCAGACTGCGACGAGCATCACCACCACGACGAACATTTGCATTTTAACTGCACCAACTGCAAAAATGTTTATTGCCTGGATGAAATGGATATGCCGCCTATTGTTTTACCTGCCGGCTTTAAATTAGAAAAATTGAGCTTTAGTGCTACCGGTCTATGTCCAAAATGTGCTAATAAATAGTTACTCTCTATCGGTTAAATGAATAAAAACTTTACTTGTCTGCATCGTATCACTATAAACAGCTTATTACTGGCGCTTGTTACCTGCCTTTGTTCATTTACTAATCCGCAAGACAGCGTTACAACTGCCGGGTACCGTTTTAAAACGGTGGTTATTGACGCCGGGCATGGAGGCAAAGACCCCGGCACACATGGTTTGCATTCAAACGAGAAAACTGTGGCCCTTCAAATAGCCAAAAGATTAAGGGCAGCCATAAAAGATCAAATGCCGGAGATTAACACAGTAATGACCCGCACAGACGATACTTTTATCCCCCTTGATACGCGTTCGCAAATAGCTAACGATCATCATGGCAACCTGTTTATTTCCATCCACTGCAATTCGTCGCCCGAGGGAACCCGCTACAGCGCCCACAAACTAAAAGGCAGCCTGATGCTGGTTTATGGCCTGCACAGGGTGAAAGAACAACTGGAGGCCATCCGCGAAAACTCGTCCATCTTCATCGAGAAAGATTACAAAACCAAATACAAAAGTTACGACGAAAACGACCCGGTAAACCGCATACTGCTGAATGCTTATATGCAAAAATATCGCCAGCATAGTATATTTTTTGGCGATTTACTGAATGACCAGTTTAAAAGCGCAGGCCGTGTTACCATCGGCGTAAAAGAACAGGGCATATTGGTGCTGGCTCACAGCGCCATGCCTGCCGTGATGATCGAGACCGGTTTTATTAACAACCCGGTCGACGAAGAATACCTTAACTCTGACGAAGGGCAAGATGAAATTGTGCAGGTGATTATTAAAGCGTTAAAAAGCTTTAAAGCTAAGACGGGCGGGTAAATTATTATTGCCAGCACTTAGCGGGCTTTATATGAAAATGTCAATAAAAACCCGCTAAATGCAGTAATTGTTAATTATGGCTTAAAATGTGCGAAAGTAATATGTTAAAAAAGGTTAAACAGTGTATAAAATTCAGCCGCTTTATAACATCGGGTTTATATTTGTCCTAATTGTTACTATCGAACTAAACCAATTGTTCTTTATGATAGGTTAATGAGTCAGTTAATACAAAAAAGAGAGTTACTAAGACTCTCTTTTTTGCTTTTATACGTTTTGATATTAACCAACTATCGAAGTCATAAATTCAATAGCCTTCGGCGAGTGTAATGCATCGGTCGCCTCCATCGTGATCTGTGACATTTCAGACGCACGTTTACGCAT
>DATCXS010000477.1:0-3732 GCA_036565645.1 Mucilaginibacter sp. | reverse complement strand
AACCAACCCTGCCGATACAGCTTCCCGGGTGGCTCTTAACAAAACTATTGATGCCACCTTCAACGAGGCAATGAACGCATCTACCATTACACCCGCCACTTTCATATTAAAGCAAGGAACCACGGCCATCACCGGTTCGGTAACTTATACCGGCATTACAGCTACGTTTACTCCTTCCGTGATTCTGACCCCTAATACCACTTATACAGCTACTGTATTGAAAACTGTTAAAGATCCTGCAGGCAATTCACCCATAAGTGATTATGTGTGGACCTTTACAACCGGTGCGGCACCTGATATTATTTCACCAACAGTAATTTCAACGGATCCTCTTAATGCTGCTACCGGTGTAGCACTTGATAAGAAGATTGCTGCTACTTTTAGTGAGGCGATGGACCCATCGACTATCAATACTACCAATTTTGTTCTAAAACAGGGAATCACTTCCATTTCAGGTACCGTGACCTATGCTGGCACAACAGGTACTTTTACTCCATCAGCTAATCTTACTTCCAACACTACTTATACTGCCACTGTTACCAGGGGTTCTAAAGATGTTTCAGGCAATGCCATGGTAAACGATTACACATGGAGCTTTACCACAGGATCGTCCGTAGTGCCGCCATCCTTTTTAGGAAGTGCCTCTCTTTTCGGTGCTTTTGGAGGAAGTGCAGGAATAACTAACCAGGGATTAAATACAGTAATTAATAATGGAAGTATCGGAACCACCGGTGCCTCTACTTTAATAACCGGTTTCCATGACGGCACCACCAAGGCTGTTTATACCGAAACACCCCTTAATGTAGGAGATGTTAAGAACAGAATCTACACTGCGCCACCAGCTCCCGGCGATGCCTCTTCATTTGCAATAGCAACCAAGGCACTGGCTGATGCCCTGATTGCTTTTAATAGTATTTCTCCTGCCTCAAAGCCAGGTGGAACAGACCCCGGTGCAGGCGAACTCGGTGGATTAACGCTGGCTCCCGGCATCTATAAATCCGCAAGCGGCACATTTAAAATAACAAACGGAGATCTTACCCTGGATGCCAAGGGAGATCCGAATGCGGAATGGATTTTCCAGACAGCAGCAGGCCTTACAGTGGGTGTTGCAGGCCCATCAGGTGCACGCAATGTGGTAATAATAAATGGAGGCTTCGCTAAAAATGTCTATTGGTACGTGGGGAGTGCTGCTACTATTAACGGAGCAGGAGGCGGTATTATGACCGGAACTATCATTGCTTCTGCAGGAGTAACCTTTTCCACTGCGGGTAATGCAGTACAAACCGTATTGAACGGAAGGGCACTTTCTCTTAACGCTTCGGTTACTATGGTAAACACAACCATTAATGTTCCTCAATAGCATCATCATTTTCATTGGCTTAGGCCAACAGTAAACAAGTCAATCATAACAATTTAATAAAAGATACTCTATGTCAATATTTAATTCAGGAAAGCAAAAATTTGCAGTCATATTTATGCTGATAATTTTTGCAGGCCTCACAGGCCACACACAACAAGTCACCACCAAATTAGCCGCTAACCCACAACCCACCTGGTGGTTTGGGGTATCCGGCGCTGCCAACTTTAATAGTTATCGTGGTACCACGCAAATGCTCAACCATAGCTTAACCGTTCCAACTGCGTTCCATAAAGGCGATGGCATAAAGCCTTACGTTTCCTTATTAACCGAGTACCGGCCGAATAAAGTATTGGGCGGTATGCTGAATGTGGCATACGATAACCGCGGTGGTAAATTTGATGGTGTAATGGCACCCTGCAATTGCCCGGCAGATTTATCAACCAACATCAGCTATGTAACGGTTGAACCCAGTTTAAGGATAGCACCTTTTGCTTCGGCATTTTATTTATTTGCCGGACCTACCTTCAGTTTCAATGTGAGCAAGGCGTTTAGCTATACTCAGGAAAAGCAAGCTGATACTAAAGGTGATTGGAGCGATCTGCAAAGTACTTTATTTTCAGCCCAGGCTGGTGCCGGAATAGATATCCCGGTTTCCGCAGCCTCCCGTGCTACACAAACGACCATCTCTCCGTTTGTATCATTCCTTACAAATTTTGGTCATGATCCCCGTAAAGTAGAATCCTGGTCCGTCTATACGGTTCGTGCTGGCATAGCGCTTAAGTTTGGCAGAACAAAGAAAATAACTCCTTCAGAATCCGTAACAGAATCCGTAACCGCACCGCTTGTTGAAAAGCAGGTAGAGTTCACCGTTAGGGCACCCAAAGAAGTTCCGGTAAGCCGCCAGGTGAAAGAGACATTCCCTATTCGCAATTCAGTATTCTTTAACCAGGCATCCACTGAGATACCCAACCGCTATGTACAATTAAGTAAAGGCCAGGCCGTTTCTTTTAAGGAAGAACAATTGCAGCAAGGGCAGCCGGATAATTTGAATAAAGGACGCTCTTCAAGGCAGCTTGCAGTGTACCATAATATACTGAATATTATTGGTGACCGTATGCGGGACAATTCATCAAGCACTATTGTATTAACCGGTGCTTCAGATAAAAACCCGGCTGAAGGTAAAATGCTGGCTGAAAATATAAAGCAATACCTGGTAAGTGTTTTTGGAATTACCCCGTCAAGAATAAATACTGAAGGCAGAGATAAACCCCTTATTGCATCAGAACAACCAGGCGCCACCAAAGAACTTGATTTATTACGTGAAGGTGATCGCAGGGTAGATATTACCAGCTTCTCTCCTGAATTACTGATGCAGGTAGGAGGAAGTGCTTCATCATTTTTAAAGCCTGTGGAAATAACCGCGGTGCAGGAAGATCCATTGGATAGCCATGTGCTTTTTAATGCAGAGGGAGCTTCTGAATTACTTAAGTCATGGTCAGTGGAAGTAAAGGATGAGCAAGGGAAAGTGCAGCATTATGGCCCTTTTACTCAGAACCAGGCTTCTGTTCCGGGGAAAACTATCTTAGGCAATAGCCAAAAGGGTAATTATACCATTACTATGACCGGGGAAACGAAAAGTGGCCTCATGGTACAGAAAGAAAGTACGGTTAGTTTTATGAAAGTGGAAGATGCTAAACAGGAAGGGTTGCGTTATAGTATCCTGTTCGATTTTGATAAATCAAAAACGATTGGTTCTTATACAAAATTTCTTACCGATAATGTAACGCCGCTTATTCCTGAAAACGGAACGGTTATTATTCACGGCCATACTGATAATATCGGGGAGGAAAAATATAACCAGAATTTGTCTAATGAAAGGGCGGTGGGTACCCAACAAATTATCGAAGGTGCATTGGCCGCTGCCGGGAAGAAGGGTGTCAAATTTGAAACAAACGGATTTGGTGAAGACAATGATATGGCACCATTTGGCAACAATGTTCCGGAAGAACGCTTTTACAACCGAACAGTAATTATTGATATAATTCCCGGAAAGTAACACAGACAAGAAGTAAATCCTGATACGCGTTGATGGATGGCGTGGTTTAAAAATAAACCAGTGACATCAGTAGACAACAGCGGTTAGCTAGATAGGCGTATAGGTTTGTCTGAATATTGAAAGTACATTTCAAATAATAACTAATGGCACTCCCCTTATGGAAGTGCCATTAGTGTTTCAACCATGGCCTGAAGTCGCGGGTGCTTATGACACCGAAAGACAAAAAAGAAAAAGTAGAAAGGTCTATTATCAATTCGTAGATTCAGCCGGAAAACCTGCTATAAAAATTGGTGCCAGATTTGATGTCAAGTCAATA
>DATCXS010000427.1:0-12038 GCA_036565645.1 Mucilaginibacter sp. | reverse complement strand
CAGCTCTCCAGGTCGTTATGCTGATAAACAAAGCGCTTACCCATGTGTAAACGCAGGCCGTCAATAATACAAGCGTGCGACTCAGCGTCGTAAACTATAACGTCATTACGGGTAACCAGCGAGTCGATGATCGATACCATGCCCTGGTAGCCGTAGTTCAATAAAAACGCCGCTTCCTTGCCTACAAATTCGGCCAGGCCGTTCTCTAATTCTTCATGATGGATAGTGTTTCCAGACATCATCCTGGCGCCCATTGGGTAAGCCATTCCGTAATCGGCAGCGGCTTTGGCATCGGCCGCCCGTACTTCAGGATGATTTGCTAATCCTAAATAATTATTCAGGCTCCAAACTAAATGCTCTTTGCCGTTAAATTGCATGTGCGGACCAATATCCCCCTCCAGTTTAGGGTATGAAAAATACCCATGCGACCATTTTTGATGCTGCCCCAGGGGGCCACCCATACTACTGATAATTTTGTCAAATAAATCCAATTCTATCTCCCGTTTATCGTTGTCAAATATGCAAATATACGTTATTAGAGTTAAGAGACAAGAATCAAGAGCTAAGAACAAATCTGCTGATATCAATTATCAGCAACGTCTGTTATAAAAAAAGTCAGGAACCAAGTATTAACCATCTTGCCTCCTGACTCTTTATTCCTGACTCTTTATTCTTGATTCTTAACTCTTTATTCTTGATTCAATCTGATTAATCTACGTTATCATGTAAGAATGAGTTGCTGTCGCGGATCTCAATTTTACCCTCACTATCTGGCAGTAAAGAGAAACGTGATATCTGGCTTTCATCTGAGGCTGGTGTTTCCTGCAAAGCTACTTCCTTTCGTTTGTAAGCCGGCACATTCTCTAACTCCTGGATATTGCCGCTGCGCAGTTTCATGCTCAGATCTTTCAGTCGCATAATACGCTCGCGCGATTTACGCAGCTGCTCCTCGATCGATTCGTCTGTCTTATTATCGTCAGCGCTAACTACAGGCTCCGGCTCGGCGGCAGCAATTATTTCGGCTTCAACTTCAACCTCGGCCTCAAAGTTGATGATGGTTTCGGTTTCAGGGTCGGCCAATTTGAAAGTAAACTCAGGCAGCTCGGTTTCATTCTCGGCAATTGGCTGCTCCTCAACTTCCTGAAAGTTGTATTTAATAACCGGCTCCTGGTTCTCCTCCGGACGGTTTGCGTCAAAAAGATCGAATAATCCGGCTTGTTGTTTTTGTTCTTCTTTTGGCTGTTGTGGTTGGCCCTTCATATATGGTTCTGTAGGTGTACCTTCAGTAACCGGATTAATAAAATCATTAACCGGCCTTACCAACGGTGCATCAGGAACCAGCATGTTTACAATTTTTTTGCTGCTGAATTCTTTTTCGCGCTCATCTTTGGTTTGGAAACCGGTGGCAATAATAGTTACCGATAATTTATCGCCCAAATTCTCATCGCGGCAGTTACCCCAGATCAGGTCGGCAGCTAAGCCAGCTTCTTCCTGGATATAATCAGTAATGACACTCACTTCATCCATCGTCACCTCCTTTTCGCCAGAGCTGATGTTTAACAGGATGTAACGGGCACCTTCAATTTCGTTATCTTTTAATAGGGGCGATGACAAAGCGCCTTCAACCGCGCGTAACGCGCGATTGTCGCCTTCGGCAGCGCTGCTGCCCATGATAGATACACCACTGTCTTTCATCACAGTGCGCACATCTTTAAAGTCAACGTTTATATAACCAGGCAGTGTAATGATCTCGGCAATGCCTTTGGCGGCTGTGGTCAAAATATCATCGGCCTGTGCAAATGCAGAGCCTAAAGTTAAGTTGCCAAAGATCTGACGCAGGCGGTCATTTGAAATCACCAGGAAAGAGTCTACGTATTTTTTCAGCTCTTCCATACCTTCCTCAGCCTGCATTTTACGACGCTTGCCTTCAAAAGAGAATGGCGTCGTGATAATACCTACGGTAAGGATATCCAGTTCGCGGGCGGCTTTGGCTATAATAGGGCTTGCACCGGTACCCGTACCACCACCCATACCGGCAGTAATAAACAACATCTTGGTGTTTGCACCCAGCATTTGTTTAATATCGTCGATATTCTCGATAGCTGAGTTTTTACCTACCTCGGGTATCGAGCCTGCGCCCATACCTTCTGTTAAACTTGCGCCTAATTGTACTTTGTTAGGTATAGGGCTCAACTCCAATGCCTGGGCATCGGTGTTACAAATTATAAAGTCGACCCCGGTAATACCCTGCTTGTACATGTGGTTTACTGCATTACCACCGCCACCGCCAACACCAATAACTTTGATGATTGACGATTTTTCTTTTAACATCTCAAATTGCATAATCCTAATTTTCAGCTATGTATAATTCGACGAATCTTAGATTTCACCATCGTAATATTAGTACTTTTTCAACAAGCTTTTTCCACAAATGTCTATAATGTGGAAAAATTAAAAGATGTTGAAAAGTACAGCAAACTCTCACAATCAGCCCCTCTAATCCGATAGCTATCGGATCTCCCCCGGTAGGGGAGACTTTTGATTTACTTTATTAAGTCCTCCCTACCGGGGAGGGTTTGGGTGGGGCTGTTGGCCGGCTGCTTATTTCAAAAAGTCCTCGTCCTTAATATCGTCTTTAATAAATTTTTTTCCGCTCTCTAAAATTTTACCAAACAGGCCAAATTTTTTCTCTTCGGTATATTGGGTTTTGTCCATTTTGGTTTCGGCAGGCTGTTGTACCTCGCCTATGTATTCCATCTTCTGGATACCTTTTATCAGCAGGCCTATGCCGGTTGCAAACGTCGGGCTTTGCAGCTCTTCGTATATATTTTTAGGCAGATGCTCATTTTTAGCCAGGTGCTCGTTGGGGTAACCAACGCGGCAATCCAGACCGGTAACAAACTCAACCATTTGCGGCAGGTGTTTTAATTGCGCACCACCGCCGGTTATAACGATACCGGCAATCAGCTTTTTCTCGTAGCCTGACGATTTGATTTCATAATACACATGCTCAATGATCTCTTCCATACGGGCCTGGATAACGTATGCCAGGTTTTTTACTGATATCTCTTTGGGTTCGCGGCCACGTAAGCCCGGCACACACACAATCTCATTTTCTTTGTTTTCATCAGCCAATGCTGAGCCGAAACGCACTTTCAGCTGCTCTGCGATGTTGCGCATTACCGAGCAACCCTCGCGGATATCCTCGGTCACGCTGTTACCGCCAAACGGGATAACCGCCGTATGACGGATGATACTTTCGTGGAAAATGGCCACATCTGTCGTACCACCGCCAATATCCACCAATACCACACCGGCTTCTTTTTCCTCGTCGCTCAATACCGACTCAGACGACGCAAGCGGCTCCAGGATCAGTTCCTGGCTTTCCAGGTGCGCTTTGTTTACACATTTCACAATATTTTTGATAGCAGTTACCTGGCCCGATATGATATGAAAGTTAGCTTCCAGACGTACGCCAGCCATGCCTATAGGGTCTTTAATCCCCGGCTCACTGTCAACAGTAAACTCCTGCGGCAATACGTGGATGATCTCCTCGCCCGGAGGCATTACCAGGTTGTACATGTCCTCGATCAGTTTATCAATATCCTTCCGGCTGATCTCTGACTGCAGATCGCGGCGGGTAATTAAACCCCGATGTTGCAAGCTTTTGATATGCTGACCCGCAATACCTACGTTTACTACCCGTATTTCGACGTTTGATTGCGTGCCGGCTATTTCAACTGCCGAAGTGATGCCCTGTACGGTTTTGTCGATGTTTGATACTACCCCACGGGTTACACCCGCAGATTCGGCTTTGCCAATGCCCAGGACTTCGATCTTGCCGTTTTTACTGCGACGGCCAACAATTGCGCAAATTTTAGTGGTACCGATATCTAATCCCACTACAATTGGCGAACTTTTTTCTTGTGTTGAACTCTTATCCATATTACTGTGTTATTTGAGATGTGTCTTTTTTAATTAAACTAATTGAGTCGGCCCTGGCTTTCATCTGCAGCGAATCTGCCTTTGAATTTTTAACCCCGACTATCTGGTTGGCATATTTAATATTGATGATCTTATAAGCATCCCAGCCAACCTGTGGTAATGCCTGTTTATAAAATGCCAGCAGGTTTTTAAACTTCAAGTCCAGCGAATCTGCATCGCCCAGCAAAATACGCTGGCTGCCTACGCGCGGTATCAGTTCAATTTCATGGCCCTGGTTTACGTAGATCTGCCCTATCTGTGCATCCCATAACGAGTCGCCGCGAATGTAGGCAACCGTTTTAAACAGGTCGCGCGCCAATGCGGTATGCAGGGTATCCACCTTATTGCCAAACGGCTCATCAATAAATCCATTAGCAGCCAGCACCCTTGCCGTAAAGTTTGCCGACAGAGGGATCTTCAATCCGTTTTTGTCGATGTAAAAGTCCTGGTCGTATTGGTTCATCACCCGCATAATCGGCTCGCGCTGCTCAATCTCAATCATGATGACGCCGTCCATATCGGCATAAACTTTAGCAAACTCTACAAACGGATTAGCCTTGAGCCTGTTCTCCAACTGATGCATGTTGATACCGTCAATTCTGCGGCCCACCAGGGTAAAGCTGCTTACGCGCAAAATACTTTCTACTTCCTTTTTATCGATGAAATACTGGCTGCCGGGAATGTATATTTTAACATCCTTGCAAACCATTTCGGCCTTTTTTACTTCGATGAAACTCATAAGCACAACCAGCCCGCCCAGGCTTATCAGCCAGATAAAGCTTAGTAACAGAATGCGCCATATAGGTTTCTTAAACATTTTGTAAAGCACTTTTTAATGGTTGTACCAATTGATCAATATCGCCTGCGCCAACAGTTAACAATAATTCAGGCTGCTCTGATCTTATTTTATCTACAGCCGCCTGCTTACCTAAAATCTGCCGGTTTTCCAGCTTCATCCTATTCAATATGATGGCAGATGTTACACCCTCTATCGGCAATTCGCGGGCGGGATAAATATCCAGCAGCAGCAATTCGTCAGTCATATCCAAAACCTCGGCAAAACCGTCCACAAAATCGCGGGTACGGGTGTACAGGTGAGGTTGAAAAATTGTTGTGAGTTTTTTATTTGGATACAACTGACGAATTGATGTGATGGCCGCCCTTAATTCTTCGGGGTGATGCGCATAGTCATCGATATAAATATGTCCGGGCGTTTTTATAATATATTCAAATCTTCTTTTCACTCCTTTAAATGAGTTCAAGGCGCTTTTTATGGCATCGGCACTAATGCCTGACAGCAAACCAACCTTTGCAGCAGCTATCGCATTTTCGATGTTATGCAGGCCGGCAATGCCCATCTTGATATTACTGATGGTGATATTGCCGCTTACAAAGTCGAAATAAAAGTCGCCATTCTCTACACGGATGTTTTGCGCCGTGGCGTCGGCGTCACTGTTAATGCTGTAGGTAAAGCCACCATCCAAAGGCAAACCTTTGCGATGGATTAAAGTGCCGCCCGGTTTGATCTGCGAAGCATATAAGCGGAACGACTCGGTCAGCTGGGAATGATCGCCATAAATATCCAAATGATCGGCATCCATTGATGTCACTATAGCAATGTCAGGATATAAGGTCAGGAATGAACGGTCATACTCATCAGCCTCAACTACCACAATATCATTATTGCCAAACAATACATTGCTTTGGTAGTTAGTCGCAATACCACCTAAAAACGCCGAACAATCTTTGCCCGAGTCTTTAAAAATATGCGCTACCATACATGAAGTAGTAGTTTTACCATGCGTACCGGCCACGCCGATAGTGTATTTACCTTTGCTGATCAATCCCAGCACTTGCGAACGTTTCCACAGCACAAAGCCTTTACGCTGAAAGAAATTCAAGATCTGTGAATCCTTCGGAATAGCAGGTGTATAAATTACCAGCGTATCATCATCCAGATCGCGGAAACTTTTGGGCACCGCCTCGAAATTATCCTCAAAAACAATCTGTATACCTTCGTTGCGCAGCTCGTCTGTCAGATCGGTCGGCGTTTTATCATACCCGCATACAATACAGCCCAAGTGAGCAAAATAACGCGCAAGGCCGCTCATGCCTATGCCGCCTATGCCTATCAGGTAAACCCGTTGTATATTGCGTAATTCCATTTATTTTTTTATTTTTTTCTATCAGCCATTAATTGATCTCCAATCACTGATCTCTAATTTCCAACTCTAAAAAGCCCCACCTCCGAAACCGAAGGCGGAGCTAGATTTAATTATTAATTGTTATTTGTATAACCTCTTTCGCAATTACCTCATCGGCATTTGGCAAAGCCATTTTACCGATGTTGTCGCTTAATTTCTTTTGTAAATCTTTATCATTTAAAAGCTCCAGCGCTTTATCTGTTAATTTCTCTTCGGCATCGCGGTCAGCCACAAAAATGGCGGCCTGGTCATGTACCAATGCTAATGCGTTTTTAGTTTGATGATCTTCGGCCACATTTGGCGATGGCACCAGGATAACCGGTTTTTTAACTACGCATAGTTCGGCTATTGTGCCCGCGCCCGCTCTTGATATAATCACATCAGCGGCGGCATAAGCCAGGTCCATCCGGTTTACAAACTCCATAATGCGCACGTTCGGATGGTAGTCTTCGCCCAGTTGCTCGATGATACTTTTATAATAGAACTTACCTGTTTGCCAGATCAGTTGCACATCAGCAGCAATGATCTTATCCAGATGCCTTAGTATGCTGTTATTCAAAGTACGCGCGCCCAAACTGCCGCCGGTAACCATAATAGTTTTCTTTTCTGCGGATAGCTTAAAAAGCTCTAAAGCCTTTAGATGTTTACCGGAAATATCAACCGACTCCCGCCTGATAGGATTCCCGGTTTTGATCAGCTTATCTGCCGGAAAGAATTGTTCCATACCGTCAAAAGCCACACATATCTTCTCTGCCTTTTTGCCCAGCCATTTGTTGGTGATACCCGCATACGAGTTTTGTTCCTGGATCAAATAGGGAATACCCTTTAATGATGCCGCATACAACAACGGACCAGAGGCATAACCGCCTACACCAACCGCTGCATCAGGCTTAAATTCTTTAATTATTCGAAGCGCTTTATTTACGCTATTGAATAACTTAACCGGGAACAGCACGTTTTTCCAAACCGACTTACGCTGAATACCCTGAATGTTCAACCCAATAATTTTATAACCGGCAGCAGGCACCTTCTCCATTTCCATGCGACCATTGGCCCCCACAAAAAGGATCTCAGTCGCCGGATCAAGTTTTTTCAAAGCATTAGCAATAGCTATAGCCGGAAAGATATGCCCTCCGGTACCACCACCGCTAATAATAATCCGTTTTGATTGACCTGATTTCACCGTTCTTTTTTATTGATTACTCTTGATTAATATTTTTCTTCAATTCATCTGCACATTTACATATCTGCACATTTGCATATCACCTATGCCGTCGTTAGCTTCCCCACTTCCTTTATCTCGCCTACTATAACCTTTTTCGGGTTCTCGATGTCACGGCTTACTGACAATATGATCCCGAAAGCCAGGCTGGTGAATAACATTGATGTACCACCCATGCTTATAAATGGCAGCGGCACACCCGTTACCGGGCCTAAACCCACTGCTACGGCCATATTAGCAAAAGCTTGAATAGTTAAGCTAAAACTTAGCCCGGCAGCCAGCAACGCACCAAATGCCTTTGGCGCTTTGGTAACGATCTTGATGCATCGATACAGCAGGAACAGATAAATACCTATTAATATAATACCGCCCATCAAGCCATATTCCTCGATGATGATGGCATAGATCTCATCAGAATATGCCTCGGGCAGATAGTTAACCTCGCTGCTTTTGCCCGGCCCTTTACCAAATATCCCACCCGATGCAATGGCAATCTTAGCATGATCTGCCTGGAATGATTTATCAGGATTAGCTGCTTCGGGGTGCATAAACGTATGGATGCGCGATTCGTAAGTTTTACGGCGCGGACCCAGGAAAATAACCCCCGTTAGCAAAACCGCACCAGCCAGACAGGTTATCGCAATTTGTTTGATACTGATACGACCGATGATAAGCAATAACACACTAACACCAAACAGCATTAACGCTGTCGAAAGGTTAGCTAACGCGATGAGGATGAATACGGCACAAACCGCGCCCATTATGGGGATGAATGATTGTTTAACATTTTTAATATTCTCCTGCTTACGCGATAATGATCTTGCCAGATAGGTAATCAAGGCCAGCTTAGCCAAATCAGAAGTCTGAAAGCTCAGGCCGGTACCCGGGATCGCGATCCAACGGCTGGCATCATTAACATGGCTGCCAAAAATCAGCGTATAAAACAATAATGGGATGGTAATATACATCAGCAATTTCGATATGCCCGAATAGTAGCGGTAATCCAGCTTATGCGAGATATACATCAGCGCGATACCACCCACAATCATGGCCATGTGCTTCATCAAAATCGACTCGACACCCACGCCGCGCTTATAAGCCAGCGTACCGATAGCGCTATATACTGACAACAGCGATATCAACGACAGCAATATGACAATTAGCCATATCCAGCGATCTCCTTTGATGTTTTGTAGTACCTGGTTCATATTAGCCCCCTCTAAATCTTCCCCAGCAGGGGAGACTTTTGTTGCTTTATTTTAATTTATTTTCAACTTCGCCCTTCAAGGCCCTCCCTACCGGGGAGGGTTTGGGTGGGGCTCACAACTCTTTCACCGCAGCTTTAAACTGATTGCCTCGATCTTCATAATTTTTAAACAGGTCAAAACTTGCACAGGCCGGCGATAGTAACACCGTGTCGCCTTTGGTGGCAAGGTGGTAGGCCGACTGTACCGCATCACTTGCCGAGGTGGTGTTAACTATAATGTCAACATCATCTTCAAAAGCATCATGAATGCGCCGGTTGTCTTTGCCCAGGCAAACTATTGCTTTTACCTTTTGTTTAACCAGATCTCTCAACATCGAGTAGTCGTTACCCTTATCAACCCCACCTAATATCAACACCACATCGCTGGTCATACTTTCCAACGCGTACCAGGTAGAATTTACATTGGTAGCCTTTGAGTCATTAATAAAACTAATGCCCGATATTTTACCAACCGATTCCAGCCTATGCTCAATATTTTTGAACGTAGCAAGGCTATCCCTAAGGGTATCGCTACGTAATTCGAGCACTTTTGCTACTATGCCTGACGCCATAGAGTTGTAGATGTTGTGCTTGCCTTGCAGCGCTAGTTCTGTAATTGACATTTCAAAATGTTCTTGTGGTGTGTGTATGACAATATTGTCGTTCTCGAGATCTGCTCCCGTTGTTATTCTTTTTTCGATAGAGAATGGATACAGCTTTGCCGCAAGGGTCCGCCCTTCCATTCCTTTTATCGTTTCCTTATCATCAGCGCAATAGATGAATACGTCATCCGCGGTCTGATTCTGTGCTATGCGTAATTTTGATGCCGCATAGTTTTCCATTTTATATTCGTACCTGTCCAGGTGATCGGGCGTGATATTCAACAGCACCGCTATGTCAACCTTAAATTGGTACATATCATCCAACATAAAACTACTTAGCTCCAGTACATAGCTATCAAAGTTTTCGGTAGCCACCTGGTAAGCAAAGCTCTTACCGATGTTACCGGCCAGCCCCACATTTAATCCTGCATTTTTCAGGATAAAATAAGTCAGGCTGGTTGTAGTGGTCTTTCCGTTCGACCCGGTTATGCCAATGATCCTGGCGTTAGTATATCTGCCCGCAAATTCAATCTCTGATATCACCGGAATACCTTTTTCTTTGATCTTTTTGATGATCGGCGCTTTATCAGGTATCCCCGGACTTTTGATTACTTCGGCAGCACTCAAAATCTCAGTCTCTGTATGCTGGTTTTCCTCAAAGCTGATATTCCACTTTAACAGCTGATCCTTATAATGCGGCGCTATTGCACCAAAGTCTGACACAAAAACATCATACCCCTGCTGTCGGGCCAGGTATGCCGCACCCACCCCGCTCTCGCCAGCACCCAGGATGGCAATTCGCGCCCCGCCCGCCCCCTGAAGGGGAATTTGGGTTGGTGGTATGTTATTTTTGTTAGTCATTTACTTATTTTCCAATTTCTATTTCTTCGTTCCCGTTATACTCCCTCTTCAGGGGCTGGGGTTATCTCAACTTCAAAGTCACCACGCTCAAAATAGCCAGCATAATGCCGATGATCCAGAAGCGCGTTACGATCTTCGCTTCGTGAAACCCTTTCTTTTGATAATGATGGTGCAGCGGCGACATCAGGAATATCCTGCGTCCCTCGCCATATTTCTTTTTGGTGTATTTAAACCAGCCTACCTGCATGATTACCGACAGATTCTCCATCAGGAAAATGCCACACAGCAATGGCAACATCAGTTCTTTGCGGATCAGGATGGCATATACAGCGATGATACCACCGATAGCCAAACTACCGGTATCGCCCATAAACACTTGTGCGGGATACGAATTGTACCACAAGAAACCCACACAGGCCCCCACAAAGGCACCGGCAAAAATCACCAGCTCGCCCGAATTAGGGATATACATAATGTTCAGGTAGTCTGATATAATATAGTTACCCGACACATAAGCCAGTATAGCCAGTGTGATGCCGATAATTGCCGAGGTTCCCGTTGCTAACCCATCAATACCGTCTGTTATATTTGCTCCGTTTGATATTGCGGTTATAATCACAATCACAAATAACAGGAACGCTACCAGCGTATAGTTTTCATAACCCGGGCCCAAAAACTTAAGTACTTTGCTATAATCAAGCTCATTGTTCTTATAAAATGGAAGGGTTGTTTTATGCGACATAATATCCTGCGTCAAGACCGGTTTATTACCACGCATGTGGAAATCTATTTTGGTATCGTACTGAACAGGCAGCTTTACTTCCTGGCGAATGGTAATGCCTTTATTGGTGTACATAATAAAGCCGATAATCAGCGCCAAGCCTACCTGGCCCACAATTTTAAATCGGCCTGCCAAACCCTCTTTATTTTTCTTAAATACTTTGATATAATCGTCCAGGAAACCGATAGTGCCCAGCCAAAGGGTAGTAATAATCATCATGATTATATAGATATTATCCAGCTTGGCAAACAATAATGTCGGGATCAGAATACCTGCAATAATGATAAGACCACCCATAGTAGGCGTGCCGGCTTTTTGCATTTGGCCTTCCAAACCCAGGTTACGTACAGTTTCGCCTACCTGCTTAAAGCGTAAGTAATCAATCAACCTGCGGCCATAAACGGTGGTCACAACTAATGACGTAATAACTGCCATAGCCATCCTAAACGTGATGTACTGAAACACCCCCGCTCCCGGAATACTATAATTTTTATACAAGTAGGTAAATAAGTAATATAACATTTACGCCATTGGTTTAAATTGGTTTAACAGTTCCTCTTTATCGTCAAAATGGCTCTTTACACCTTTTATCTCCTGATATTTTTCGTGACCCTTGCCTGCAAGCAGGATAATGTCTCCCGGTTGCGCCAGCATACAGGCGGTTTTTATAGCCTCGCGGCGATCTGTGATACTTACCACTTTGCGCCTGGCAGCTACCGGTATACCTTCTTCCATATCTTTAATGATCTGTGCCGGATCTTCCGAACGGGGATTATCAGAGGTAAGGATCACTTTATCGCTCCATTCACAAGCTACTTTGGCCATTACCGGGCGCTTGGCTTTATCCCTGTCGCCGCCGCAACCAATCACCGTAATTACCTGTTCATTTCCCTTGCGGATGTTATGAATGGTAGTCAGCACGTTTTGCACAGCATCGGGCGTGTGCGCATAGTCGACAATCCCGATAATTTTATTGGGCGATATCACATAATCAAACCTGCCCTCGGCACCCGACAATTTACTCAGGCTGGTCAACACTTTAGCACGATCCTGGTCAAGTAACATAGCGGTTGCATAAACTGCCAGCAAGTTGTAAGCATTAAAGGTGCCTACCATCTTAAACCAGACCACTTCATTG
>DATCXS010000168.1:0-2702 GCA_036565645.1 Mucilaginibacter sp. | reverse complement strand
TTTTTGTTTCAGTATTTGAAAATACTATGTCTTGTCTTCCCTGGGCGAGACGCTATGCAACCGGTTAGAGGGGGCTGTGTGGGCTGTAACAATTCTGCTTCTTCATTGTCTTACCATTTTGAAGCAAAAAACTGTTACTTTCGCTTAACAACTGATTGAACTATTCTTTTATGAAAAAAACCACTTTAACCGGTCTGATCATGGGTATGGTTATTGCCGCCGGCATTGGCCCGGTGATGGCCCAGTCGCCGAAGGCTGAAAGCCCGGAAATGAAAATTTACCGCGCCACCCCAACACGCATTAATGACCTTGTCCACACCAAACTTGCTGTACGTTTCGATTACAAAAAATGCTATCTGTATGGCAAAGAGTGGGTTACTTTAAAGCCGCATTTCTATCCAACCGACAGCCTGCGTCTGGATGCCAAAGGCATGGATATTAAAAACATATCTATTGTAAAGAACGGCAAGAACATCCCGCTTAAATATAAATACCAGGACAGCCTGAGCCTGGCTATCACGCTCGATAAAACATATCATAACAACGAAAGCTATACGGTTTACATCGATTATACTTCAAAACCAAACGAGCTGCATGCAAAAGGCAGCGCAGCCATTAACGATGCGAAGGGCTTATACTTCATTAACCCTGACGGCAGCGAAAAAGATAAGCCAACCCAGATCTGGACACAAGGCGAAACCGAAAGCTCGTCGTGCTGGTTCCCTACCATCGATAAAACTGAACAAAAGACCACCGACGAGATAGCTATGACCGTACCTGCCAAATACGTTACGCTATCAAACGGCAGGCTGGCATCGCAAAAAGTAAATGGTGATGGTACCCGTACCGATGTCTGGAAACAAGAGCTGCCGCACTCGCCCTACTTGTTTATGATGGCCGTGGGCGATTTCAAGATCTATAAAGACAAATGGCGCAACAAAGAGGTTAACTACTACCTGGAGCCAAAATATGCGCCTTATGCTAAAGAGATCTTCGGCCAGACACCAGAGCTGATCGAGTTTTACTCAAAGACCCTGGGTGTTGATTATCCCTGGTATAAATACTCGCAGATCGTGGTGCGCGATTATGTGAGCGGCGCGATGGAAAATACATCGGCCACGCTTCATGGCGAATATGTTCAGCTAACTCACCGCGAGCTTATTGATGCTTATTACAATGCCGGCCGCAGTACCATAGCGCACGAGCTGTTTCACCAATGGTTTGGCGACCTGGTAACCGCCGAAAGCTGGAGCAACCTGACCGTGAATGAGTCGTTTGCTGATTTTAGTGAGATGCTTTGGGCCGAGCATAAATACGGACAGGATGAAGCCGATGCGCACAGCTACACCGCTATGCAAAGCTATCTGGCCAATCCAACTAATAAAACAAAGGACCTGGTACGTTTCCACTACAACGATAAGGAGGATGTTTTTGATGCCGTCACCTACCAAAAAGGCGGCCGTGTTTTAAACATGCTGCGCAATTACTTAGGTAAAGATGCTTTTTATAAAGGCTTACACATCTACCTTAAAACGAATGCCTTTAAAGCCGGCGAAGCGCAGCAGTTGCGTTTAGCCTTAGAAGAAGCCAGCGGCCGCGACCTGAACTGGTTCTTTAACCAATGGTATTACGGGCCGGGCAACCCTAAATTGAAGATCAGCTATAAATGGGATGATGCCGCTAAAAAGGAAACTGTTTACCTGGAGCAAACCCAGGATGGCAAAGCCTTTATTTTACCAATGGCTATAGACATCTATGCCGGCGGCAAAAAGGTGCGTCATCAGGTTTGGATGAATGATAAGGCCGATACACTAACCTTTGCATCAGCAGTAAAACCTGACCTGGTAAATGTTGACGGCGACAAAGTTCTGCTGGCCGAAAAGCGCGATATGAAAACGCTGGACGAGTATGTTTTCCAGTATTTCAATGCCCCGCTTTACCTGGACCGTTTGGAGGCTATAGACAAAGCCACGCCTGAGCAAGGTGATGCCGGTGCCCGCAAAGTAATGCTGGCCGCGTTAAAAGACAAATATTACGGGCTGCGCATAAAAGCAATCCAGGGCTTAAACATGAGTAGTGATGATGTACGGAATGCTGCACAACCAATCCTATTGTCGCTGGCACAAAACGATGTAAACACCCTGGTTCGTGCGGCAGCGATTACTGTATTAGGTAAATTGAAAGCGCCCGGTATGCTCGGCGTATTTAACGAAGCGCTGAAAAGCCAATCGTACGCTATACAGGGGGCTGCGCTGAGTGCCCTGGCGCTGCAAGAACCGCAGGCTGCCTTAACCCAGGCTAAAGCTTTTGAAAAAGACAACAAGGGCGCTTTAACGCTGGCCATCATTCATGTTTACGCAACCAACGGCGGCGATGCCGAATGGCCGTTTGTTTACAAACAATTTACCAATGCCGAGATTCAGGGCAAGTTTAGCATGATCAGAACATTTGCCGCTATGACGGGTGCTGTTAAAAGCCCGGCGTATGCGCAGCAAGGCATTAATGCCATCAAAGAAACAGCCATCAAATACAAAATGTATGGTGTTGCAGCCCCTTTAACTGCCATGTTGCAGGATATCAAAACCAAACGCACTGCTATAGGCGATACCGCCTCGGCCAATACTGTTGACGCAGCTGTGGAGGAGATCAATAAAGATAAATAGTCAGCAGCGACTTCCTATAAGGAAGGGAGGCCGGTTTGG
>DATCXS010000158.1:0-10881 GCA_036565645.1 Mucilaginibacter sp. | reverse complement strand
GCCTGCGCGCTGCGGCCAACCGGGCCTGCCGCTGCCGAAATATCGCCACCAATGGTAAAGTCGCCATTTTTAACTTTAGCAAGCACACCTTTGTGGCGGAAAACCAGCACCAGGTCTGTAGACTGTACGCCGATCTGCAATCCGACGCTGCCGCCGGTCATAGTGACAAAAACCGGGTCGCTCCATTTGCCGTCAGATAGTTTTACCAAAGCTACTCCTTTACCGCGTCTGGCGCCTACCCCAAAGCCTGCATTTAATAAGCCGGGAATAATCACTACACCCTCATATTGAGCTATCAAATCATGCGGAATACTTTCTTTCATTTTGCCGAAAGCTTTCAATACTTCGGTTGATTTGTTGATGCGCTCAGTTTCTTTACTCACACCTGTTGCCGAGGCGAGTACAATAATCGCCGTTAACAATATCGGTGCTATAAATAATTTTAGTGTTTTCATAACGTTGCAAAGTTTTAAGAAACAACCTCATAATACCAGTAGTTGTTTTTTGAAATATCAGATAGTCGGTCATCCAATTGTCCTATGCAAGGTTGGGCCTCGCACATATTTAGATGTCTGCTTATCTTTGCAGCGATGAAGCCCGATAAACAACAAATATTTTCTATTGACACCGAAGCAGCTTTTACTGAAACTACCTTGCAGGTTTTCAGGCATCAGGCCCAAAACTGTAAGGTTTATGCTGATTTTATCAGAGGCTTAGGTATTACCCCTCAAAGCGTTACTACCGTCCAGCAAATTCCATTTCTACCTATCGAGTTTTTCAAGGGCCATCGTATACTAAGTTCTGCGGATGATGCGCAGATAACCTTTACCAGTTCGGGCACTACCGGGATTATTACCAGCAGCCACTTTATTACCGACGTTAGCTGGTACCAAGAGAGTTTCCGCAAGGCATTTAAGTTGTTTTATGGCGACATCAAATCCTACACCGTATTAGCCTTGCTCCCTTCTTATTTAGAGCGGCAAGGATCATCGCTCATCTACATGGCACAGGATCTGATCTCGCAGTCTGAAAATCCCGACAGCGGTTTTTACCTTTATAACTACGATGAATTAGCCGTGAAACTTGCAGAACAACAAAAAGCCGGGAAACCTACGCTATTAATAGGTGTAACCTTTGCCTTGTTGGATTTTGTGGAACAACATCAAATAAACTTCCCTGAGCTAATCGTGATGGAAACCGGCGGCATGAAAGGCCGTCGTAAAGAAATGATCCGTCAGGAATTGCATGAGGCCTTATACAAAGGTTTTGGTGTCAAAAGTATTCACTCAGAATACGGCATGACAGAACTGCTGTCGCAAGCTTACTCAAAAGGCGAAGGTATTTTTAATTGCCCGCCCTGGATGAAGATCATCACCCGCGATACCAATGATCCGCTGAGTTTAGTTAACGATGGAAAAGTCGGCGGTATTAATGTTATTGACCTGGCTAATATTAATTCATGCTCTTTTATTGCCACCAAAGATTTAGGCAAGATTTATGCTGATGGTAGCTTTGAAGTTTTAGGCCGGTTTGACAATGCCGATATACGTGGCTGTAATTTACTGATAGCCTAAAACTTAATATACAACTAACAGATTTTATCTATTTTTGCACCTCATAAATACCGACCCAAAATGATAGAGAAATTTTTGCGTGATGAGCAGGATCCAAAAGCGGTTGAAAAAGTTTACAGCCGCCTTACCGACCTGCTGACATCGGGAGAAGAAATTATATATATAGCCGTACAGAAAAAGCCTTTGGTAAATATCCTGCCGGATTGCATCGCTATCACTAATAAACGTGTGCTGTTCTTTACCCCGGCCAACCTGGGTCTTTCCATAAAGTTTGTTGACTTTGTCTGGAAAGATATTGTTGACGTATATACCAAGGAAGAGATCATTGGCGCCATATTCAGTGTAAAAACAACCAATGGCGCCGAAATGGGCGTTGATTATCTGCCGAAAGTACAAGCCCGTAAATTATATCAATACGCCCAGGAGCGTAAAGAGGCCGAACGCGAAGCACGACGCCTGCGCGAGCTGGAAGAAAAACGTGCCGAATCGGGCGCTATGCAATTTGAACATCAGGCACAGGCGCAAACTTCTGCATCCCAGGTATCTGAGCCGGTAGTCCGGCACGAAGAAGTTAAGCCGGATGTATTAACCGAAAAATTAAAAAAGCTGAAAACTTTATTTGATAACGGTCTGATATCTCAGGAAGAATACAACCAAAAGAAATTAGATCTGTTAAGCGATCTGTAATCGTAGCTTAAGTCAGCCTTGAGTCGAACACAAATGGCTCGGCAGATATGACCTTTGCTTTGCCCGCTTTTGGGTGCAGCGGATTAAACAAAAAATTAAACTCCTGCTTAACAATTGCCGAAGGCACCTTAAGCAGGAGTTTTTCTTTTTTTTGCAGGAAAGCGTTACCTATTTTTTTTAACGCAAACTGGTCGTCATAGCGCTCCCAGCTTTCGGGTAATAATTTGGAGTCAAGTTCAATATAGTCGTCCGGTACTTCAACTTGTATAAGGCATAGATCATCAGGCACATTTGTTGGAGCTAAATGAGCCAGCGCCTCCAGCATCGCTAATGAGCGCGATGATGCCAGATAAACAGCTGCCTTGCCTTCACTGTTCCAACGCCCGCCATACAAACGCGAGCCTGTGCCGCTTAGGTCGGCAAAGTCTTTTCTTGTAATACGGTAAAGCAGCATCAGGCAAAAATACCGTGCTCAATACGGCCCAACTCTTTAAAAACTATATCAAACCCAACCGAGGTATCTAAGAAAGATACCGGCGCCTCGCCATTAAAAACATAAAGCGGGGTTTTCATCCAGATTTTAAATTTATCAAGAGAACCGAATACCTCCTCGCCGCGGGTGTATAGCCGTGCCAGCTCAACGGCTTTCTCGGCGTATTCAGTTTTGATTAGCGCATCATCGTCGTAGCGTTGTAAGGTACGCTCAGAAATGTGCATGATATTGGAAAACTCCTGAATAGTTAATGATATCTTTTTGGCCAAAGCCATCAAACCGCGCTTAGGCAAGCCCTGACGGCTTAATTTTAATAGCTCATGGCTACCCATAAAATTAAACTGGTTAACTGCCCTACCTAAAACCGTGGCAAATAGATTTGGTTGTGCCTCATAAACGAACATCGGTTCATTTAACTGATTATTGGATTTATCTTCGCTCATAACATTCAGACATTTATCCAAAAATAAAAACTTTTTGTCTGAATCGCAAATTTATTCAACAATAATTAAGAAATAATTTTTCTTTCCCTTTTGCGCTACCATAAACTTTCCACTAATCAGATTATCAGTATTATAGATATCCTCTGGACCTCCAATCTTAGTTTTATTGATGGCAACGCCCCCGCCCTGTATCATTTTCTTAGCTTCGCCTTTAGACGCAAACACCTGCGTGCTTGCAGCCAACAGATCAGTAACATTAATACCCGCCTGTAAATCGCTTAAAGTTATTTTAAAATTAGGCACACCTTCAAATAAACCGATAACCTCATCCTCCTTCAATTCATTCAAAAACTCAATACCGGTATTTCCAAATAAAAACTCTGACGATTTGATGGCCTTTTCATACTCCACTTCGCCGTGTACACGGATAGTAATGTCTTTTGCTAAGGCTTTTTGTAATATGCGCAGGTGTGGTGCAGCATCTTGCCCCGCTTCCAGATCCTTAATAGTTTCCTGATCGAATAATGTAAATATGCGGATATAGCTTTTAGCATCTTCGTCGCTGGTGTTTAGCCAGAACTGGTAAAATTTGTATGGCGACGTTTTGGCAGGATCCAGCCAGATATTTCCACCCTCGGTTTTGCCGAATTTAGTACCGTCGGTCTTTTTAATTAATTGCGTGGTTAAAGCAAACGCTTCGCCCCCGCCTTTACGACGTACCAGTTCGGTACCGGTAACAATATTACCCCATTGGTCTGATCCGCCCATTTGCAGTTGGCAGTTATTGTTTTTCCACAGATAGTAAAAATCATAACCTTGCACCAGCTGGTAAGTAAACTCGGTGAACGACATGCCGGTTTCGCCTTCCAGGCGTTTCTTAACCGAGTCTTTCGCCATCATATAATTAACGGTGATATGCTTGCCTACCTCACGGATAAAATCCAGAAAAGTAAAATCTTTAAACCAGTCAAAGTTATTTACCATCTGCGCACTGTTGGTACCGCTGTTAAAATCAAGAAACTTCTCTAACTGCGTTTTAATGCCCGCCAGATTTTTCTGTAAAGCATCTTCCGACAATAAATTACGTTCGGCCGATTTACCTGACGGATCGCCAACCATACCGGTAGCACCCCCCACTAAAGCAAAAGGCTTATGGCCGGCACGCTGAAAATGGATCAGGGTCATGATCTGGGCCAGGCTGCCCACATGTAAGGAGTCGGCAGTTGGGTCAAACCCAATATAGCCCGATGTCATACCCTTTTTTAACAGATTCTCGGTTCCGGGCATAATATCATGCAGCATGCCCCGCCAGCGTAATTCTTCAACAAAATTCATCAATGTAATCTCTTTTATAATGCCCGTAACTACCAGGCCGCCAAAGATAGTAGATTATACACTTTTATACACAAAAGAATAACGCTACCTAAAAAGTTCAGTTGCATAAATAACCAGGCAAAGATTATTTACGTTTAATGCTACCGGCTAATTAAAACATTTTTCATATTTTTAGCTGAGACTCGCTTATGAATTTTTTGTCCCATTTTTACTTTGACCGCTATAGTACCGACTGCTACTTTATATTAGGCACGGTACTGCCCGACCTGTTAAAAAATGCGGATAAGAATATTGTGCTGCATCCCGAAAAGTTGCATCACCCTAACCCAAAGGTAAATAGTATAGTTGGCGGATGGAACAAACATCTGAATGTTGACCGCTACTTCCATTCGTCAGATTTTTTTTTGACGCATTCACATCAGCTTAAAAAGCTGCTGGTACCGGCTATTGAAGGCTCGCCGGTTAAGCCTTTCTTTTTGGGTCATATCGGTATTGAGCTGATTCTTGACAACCTGCTGCTTACTACCGGCAAAATAACGGTCGAAGATTTTTACGATCATTTAAAAGGCTGCGATACAGATACCATACGGGATTTTTTGAATATCGCCGACCTGGAGGATACAGATCGTTTCTTCCGCTTTTTTGAAGGCTTTAAGCGCGATCAATACCTGCACACCTATTCAGAAACCGGGCACATTGCCTATGCCCTTAAACGTATCTGTATGCGCATTTGGCAAAACCCTTTTTCATCACAGCACGAAGAGCAGATGAACCAGGTGCTGATAGCCTATCGTGAACTTTTGTTGCCCCATTTTATGTCGATCTTCCATGAAATTGACCGTAAATTGTAAAACTCGCCCTGCAATTTCTTGCTGCTCCTAACAAGCTGTTAGTTAATAATATCGCAAACAAACACCTGTTAGCAGCCCAAAACGCTTAAAAATCAGCATTTAACATCAAATTAAATTTTACAGAATAAAATATAGTCGTACCTTTGCAGTCCCAATTAACAAATTGGGAAAAGGAGATAAATTATTTAATGGCAAAAAAACAAGAAACAGAAAAAGAATTAAAAGCCAAACAAGCTGAACTGGAAACAGTAAAAGCTGGTGGCGAAAAAGAAACTATTGAATCAGAAGCTGATTCGATATCGATCGAAGAGATTAAATCTCAAATTGCGTCAGTACCTAATGCAGATTTCGACTGGGACGCTGACGACAAAAAATTTGGTAACTACAGCGACAGCGAACGTGAAAAATTAGAGAAATTGTATGATGGAACTTTTAGCTCTATCACCAAAGGCGAAATTATCACCGGTACTGTTGTAAGTGTTAACAACAAAGACGTAGTATTAAACGTCGGATTTAAATCTGATGGTCTGGTATCAGTTTCTGAATTCCGTGATACACCTGATCTTAAAATCGGTGATACAGTTGATGTTTTTGTTGAGTCGCAAGAAGATGCTAACGGTCAGTTAGTACTTTCTCGTAAACGCGCCAAAACTCAAAAATCATGGGAGAAAATTAATTCTGCACTGGATAACGATGAGATCATTACCGGTTTTGTTAAGAGCAGAACTAAAGGTGGTCTGATTGTAGACATCATGGGCGTTGAAGCCTTCTTACCAGGTTCACAAATTGACATTAAACCTATCAGGGATTATGACATATATGTGGGCAAAACAATGGAATTCAAAGTTGTTAAAATCAACCACGAGTTTAAAAATGTGGTAGTATCGCACAAAGTGCTGATTGAGGACGACTTAGAAAACCAAAAAACTGAAATTGTTGCCAAACTTGAAAAAGGCCAGGTATTGGAAGGCACAGTTAAAAACATTACCGACTTTGGTGTATTCATTGACCTTGGTGGTGTTGACGGTTTATTACACATTACAGATATTTCATGGGGCCGTATTGAGCATCCAAGAGAAGTTTTATCATTGGATCAAAAGATCAACGTTGTTGTGCTTGACTTTGATGATGAGAAAAAACGTATCGCTCTTGGCTTGAAACAATTAACTCCGCATCCTTGGCAATCACTTGACGAATCAATCCAAATTGGTTCAAAAGTTAAAGGCCGCATAGTTACTGTTGCTGATTACGGCGCATTTTTAGAAATAATTCCGGGTGTTGAAGGGTTAATCCACGTGTCAGAAATGTCATGGTCACAAAACCTGCGCAATCCTCAGGAATTCCTGAAAGTTGGCGACGAGATCGAAGCACAGGTATTGACATTAGACCGCGACGACCGCAAGATGTCATTAGGTATCAAACAATTAACCCCAGATCCTTGGCAAAACGCTGCCGAACGTTACGCAGTTGGTACTCAACACGTAGCTACAGTTAAAAACATGACCAACTTTGGTGTGTTTGTTGAACTGGAAGACGGCATTGACGGTTTGATCCACATCTCTGACCTTTCATGGTCTAAAAAAATCAACCACCCTAACGAGTTCACTAAAGTTGGTGAAAAACTAAACGTGGTTGTATTAGAGCTTGACGTCGAAAACCGCAAACTGAGCTTAGGTCACAAACAATTAGAAGAAAACCCTTGGGATACTTTTGAAACCATCTTCACGATCGATTCGTTACATGAAGGTACCGTATTGAAAGTAACTGACAAAGGTGCAATTGTTGCTTTACCTTACGGTGTTGAAGGCTTTGCGCCGAGCAAGCACCTGGTTAAAGAAGACGGCAAAAGCTTAAAAGCTGAAGAAACTGCCGAATTCAAGATCATCGAGTTTAACAAAGACAACAAACGCATCGTTATTTCACACTCACGTATATGGGAAGATGCCCGCGCTGACGCTCGTGTACAAGACTTCGAAAACCGTAAAAAAGAAGCAAAATCTTCTACCAACGCGGTTAAGAAAGTGAAAGATTCGGTTGAAAAATCAACTTTAGGTGATTTATCTGTACTTGCCCAATTGAAAGAACAAATGGAAGGTGCAGAAACCAAAGCAGCCGCTAAAAAATCGGCAGCTAAAAAATCTGAAGAAGAAGCTAAATAAGCTTTAACCCATATTTTTTGAAAGCCCTGTCAAGTTTTGGCAGGGCTTTTTTGTTTTTCTTCCATAGCTCCCCTCCCCCGCTACGTAGCTGCTAATCTCTTCAGCCTATGGTCTATATAGCATAGTAGCTACGTTCTTCAGAGCCAACCAGTGATCCAAACCGATCCGCTTTTCGAAAGATAAATTTAAACAAACTTATAATCAACAACTTATATTTTATAATGATCCGGGTGATACACATTCGCGCGTGGATCACGAAGGTAAGCGGCAGTGCCGGACCTCTTCGCGCTGTAGGCACAGGTGCTCAGCAGATCTGATTTTTGTCTTTATAGCAGAGCAAAGAAAACCTATAACAAAAAACCCTCTGCGCTTATGCAGAGGGCTTAACATAGGGGTATTAAATTTAGTTTGAAGTATTTACTATTGAATTACAGCACGGAAAATTTTATGCACTAATGTAGTATTATTTGTACAGAAAATGTAGTAATATCCGTTTGATGATTCTGCACCATAAATAGTGTATCCGGCAGGGGCCAGGTACTTGGTAAAGTTATTACCGCCGTCTTTAGATACGTTGAAGGTTAAACCGCCATAGATAACTTCGTCACCCTTAACTTTAACGGTATAAACAGCCTCGTCAGTAATCTTGATCCATGAATCGCCATGATTGGTTGATTTGTATAAACGCTGGTCGGCGACACTTGGCGAAGTTGATGGTGGCGTATACAGTATAAATACTGCATTGTTATGGGCTTTCATAAACTCCTGCTGGCCAAAACCGTATAGGTAATAACCGGTAGCAGCTTTGGTAACTGTCCAGGTAGCACCCTGATTTGTAGAGCGGTAGAACCTTTTGGTATTCGAATTAGGAAGGTTTCCGCCTGCATCAACAGCATACCAGTATTTACCAGCGGCATCACTTGTAATATAGTCTAAGCCGGCTTGTTGTGCTATAGCCGTTGTGGCCCAGGTTTTACCGCCATCGGTTGATTTATATAAAATGTTTGAGTTGATAACGCTCACCGTGTTACCCATAGCCACAATACCGGTAAAGCCCATTTCGGTGTCATTGGCGTTAGGTATTAGTTTGGTCCAGGTACTACCGTCTATCGATTTAGCGATACCAAAATTTGTGGTAACATAAAACGCCGAATCATTGGCAGCTACTAATTTTATCTCTAATAATGTTTTACTGAAAGGTAAGGCACTGTAAACGTTAGTAAATGTTGTTCCATTTTCGGTAAGATATAAATAGTTTGATTTAAGGCCACCTGCAAAAATAGTTTTAGTACCCAGGGTTGCCGCCTGGTTATATTTTGATATAGTTGCGGTAAAGCCTACGCTTTGCCATGCAATACCGTTAGCAATTACCAGGTCAGAACTTGTTGTTACAGTATGACTGCCAATAGTTACAGCAATGGGGCCGGTAGCAGAATTTGCAGCTATAACCGCACTTAGTTGGGTTGCCGAAGCCGCAATTACATTGGCGGTAGTACCTTTAATTGTTACAACATTGTCTGCTGCTGTAGCAGAGAAATTAGCACCCTTAATAACAATGGTATCGCCAACTTTTGCAACTGACGGTGCAAACGATGTAATTGTAGCAGGCTTTAAATAAGTAAAAGTAGGTCCGGTTAAAACATCACTGTTTTTTACGCTTAAAGTCACAGCGCCGGTAGTACCTTGTTCAGGCACAATTGCCTTTATTTTTGTTGGAGTAACCAATATAATTTTAGCGCTGGTACCATTAAATTTCAGGGTATTGTCTGCAATAGTAGTACTGTAATTTACACCTGTAAAAGTAACAGTATCGCCTGCCGCACCTAACAAAGGCGTCATGTTTTCGATAGTTGGCTTAAGTGTAACAGGTGTAGGGTCAATAATATCCGATTTAGCTTTAACCGTTGCAGTATAATTCAACACCGTATAAGTTCCGGTTGATGCAAACTCGCCGCTAATAGAATTTAAGAACTTAACGTCCCATTTTACGGTAATGTTTTTATCTGTAATACTGATGTCGATGGTACCCGAGACGGCATAAAAAGTATTTTTACCGGTGGATAGGTACTTAACATAAGTTTGCGTGGTTGTCGACACGGTGCCTGTGGTGTTCACCCTTAAACCCGGATTACCTGGGTTTGATGATGTACCTAACTTTTTGGTGATAGTTTGTGTGCCTGCTTTAACATCGGCAATAAAGAATACTAATTCATCACCCGCGCTGCTTAAAGTGTTAGTGGTTAAGAGGGCTTTTGTGGCGTCGCCATCGGTTGAATAATAGGTTGATGACATGGACGATTCATTAAGTGAAAGTGTCCTTCCGTCAACAACACCTGAAAAATTGGTTTTTGGTTCCGTCGATGTCGTGTTAGTTGATGCAACAGGTTGTGTGTCTTTTTTGCACGAACTCATGACGGCAATAAGCAGCATCAAGCCGCCTATTTTTAATAGGGGTTTTTTAATCATGGTTTATTAGTTAATAGGGGTTATAAATAATTATAAATCAAGTATAATAACAATTTTACAAATTCAATAATATTTCTAATAATATTTTAATCTCTTGTATTACATATTATTATATCAAATAATATACTGGTAAGTGGGCATTGATCCAATATACTTAAAAAGCACCGGGTAAAAAGTTTTGCATTTCTTTGTATATTGGTATTACCAATTAATCCTGAACCGTTCTGCTATACGCATCAAAAATGTTTTCGAGATTCAGCTCCATGATATAAAGCAAATCTTTATAAGATTAGTTGAAACCGAAGTTAACTCCGAAATTAGATAGCCTATGAACCTGAGAATCTTTATATATAGTCTTATTTGTCTGCTTGGATTTAGCCTTATAAGCCGCGGGCAGGATATTAAGCTTAATGATGTTACCAGAATAGAGTTTTCTACCCGGGGCAGTTTCACTGGTCCTTTCTTACGAATAACAGAAATTATACCCGAAGGCGGCGGGTGGAAATGTTATCAATTGGCGCATTATGAAAATCTGCCAAAACCTGTCAGAGATTCTATCAGGCATTTTGTTAAAACGGTTTCTGTAAATGACTTAGCGCAATTGGTTAAATATATTAATAGCCCCGATACGGTATTAAATCTGAAACGATTTCATATTTCAAAAAAAGAATTAAATCAGGCAATTGATAGCTTGCAAGCTTCGGGAAGACGAGGCTTGGCATTGGAGATGAAGTATCATTACAGTGCTTTTCATAAGGATGATAGTATAACCGCCAATTTAACCGCTCAGCAAAAAATATTGTTTAAAAAAGCAATAAACTCAAAACAGATACTGAAGAATGCATCATTAAAAATGCTTAATCCCCTTGCATT
>DATCXS010000017.1:0-2143 GCA_036565645.1 Mucilaginibacter sp. | reverse complement strand
CAAAGCCAATCTATCTTTAAATACCTGAAAGCTACACGCCGCGGAATAGTGATGGTAGCGGGCAGCACCGTAACCGTAATAATCTCATCCTGCAGCCAGGCGCGGCTCAGGCTACCGGGATAGGGGTCGAACGGCGTAGCTATCTCGGCAGGCACTTCGCCAAAAGTCAGCTTCAATCTCACCGGCGCATCCATGTCGCCGCGGCGTGTTTTAAGGGTGATAGTACAATATCCAGTCAGGTGCTCTCCAAAATCAACCACTATACCGCTGTTCCTTTTATTGATGGATGAGTTATACAGTTGATCCACACTACCCGCACTAACGGCTTTCCAGCCCTGAAATGCCGACGCATCCTTTTCAATCTTCACTAAGCCTATGGGTTTTTTAATAGTTTCTTTTAAGGCGGGTTTATATTTCTCGGCCTTCCTTAACCAGTCTTTGCGCCAGGCTGCGTATACATCCTGCGCGAAAACATCTTTATTTAAAATCAAGAAATTAAGGCAAATTAAAAGAGACAGCCGACAGACGGATTTAAAAATTAACATAGGAGGTTTACAATTGATCGTCACAATATACAAATCAAATGTTTGTTATGATCGAAATAATCTTTGCTTTGAAACCGATAAATAATTTATCTTGTCCAGGTAAACCTATTATTCCTTTAAATAAACTATCTTATGTTAAGTAGACGCTCATTTGTAAAGACTTCGGCCGTACTTTCGGCAGCAGGGGTAATGTCAAACTATAAATTATTTGCTTACGATAAAAAATACATTGGTCTGCAATTGTATACCGTAAGGGATGCTATGGCGGCCAACCCGGTAACAGCATTAGCCAAAGTGGCTAAAGTTGGTTATAATTCCGTAGAGGGAGCCACTTACACCGGCGATGAAAAGTTTTATGGGATGGATGCCAAAACTTTTAAAAATGTATTAAAGCAAAACGGACTGGTAATGCCGAGCAGCCATTACCGCCTGGGCGAGGAGCAAACCAATGGTAAAGACACGATGGGCACCATGTTGCATGATTGGGACAGGGCTGTTGATGATGCCGCCGAAGTTGGCCTAAAGTATATGGTATGTGCCTATCTGTCAGACGTAGAAAGAGGTAGTCTTGACCACTACAAAAAACTGGCTGACGATTTTAATAAAGCTGCCGAGCGCTGTAAAAAGGCAGGTATACAATTCTGCTATCATAATCACGACTTTGAGTTTAAACAGCAGGATGGTAAATATCCCTACGAGACACTGTTGGCTAATACAGATAAAAACCTGGTAAAAATGGAAATGGACCTGTATTGGGTTACCAAAGCCAAGCAAGATCCTATTAAACTCATTAACGAAAATCCCGGCCGTTTCCCATTGTTTCATGTTAAGGATATGGACAACACCCCGGCAGGCAATTTCACTGAAGTGGGTAATGGAATAATCGACTTTAAAAACATATTTAAACATGCTGATAAAGCCGGTTTGAAATATTTCTTTGTAGAACAAGACCAAACACCCGGCGATCCGTTTAACAGCATCACCCAAAGCTATAATTATATTAAAAAGAATTTGGTGTAAGCCCCGCCCAATCCTCCCCGGTAAGGAGGGGCTTCAAATAAGTCTTCCTTGTCTAAATGTTTTGTCGTTAATAGTGATACAATAATCAAAGTCTCCCCAACCGGGGGAGACCCGATAGCTATCGGGTTAGAGGGGGCGATTTTGCCAAAATTTATATACTTTTAGGCAATCACATGGAAGAAAAAAACAACAAAAAAACGATCTGGGCGTGGTGTATGTTCGATTGGGCCAATCAGTCGTACAACATGGTTATTACGTCAACCATTTTCCCTGCATATTATGTAGGCATCACAGCTAACACCCAATATGGTAAAAATACGGTTAGCTTTTTTGGTCATAAGTTTGTGAACACCGTTTTGCAAAATTACATTTTAGCGGTATCGTACTTGCTCATTGTACTTTTATTGCCGATATTAACTTCAATAGCCGATTATCGCGGGGCTAAAAAATTGTACCTGCAATTGTTTACGTGGATAGGTGCTTTGGCCTGTGCAGGTTTATTTTTTATGAAAGAAGGCGGGCCTATAGAGTTTGGTATGATATGCTTTGGCCTGGCTACCATAGGCTACTGCGGTGGG
>DATCXS010000065.1:0-4581 GCA_036565645.1 Mucilaginibacter sp. | reverse complement strand
GCTTTTTGGCTAATTGCGCCACGCACCAGTCATCATAAGCCATTTCAACGGTGATAGATACCGATTGCGACTCCACATCTTCAGGTATATATCCATATTTTTCCCACGCCGTAAAAGGTGAGCCCGGATGATCTGTTGTTGACGATCCCTTTACCGCCTCGTAAGCTTTCTGCACATCAATACCCGGAATGCCTTTTAATATGGCATCGGTAATAACCGGAATAGCGTGGTTCCCAATCATGCAGTAATTTTCATCGCCCCATAATTGCCATATCGGCAGGTATCCGTAGGTGTCATATTGCCTTATCATGCTGTTGATGAATGCAGCAGTCTTTTCGGGCTGAATAAATGTATAAAGAGGGTGAGCTGCCCTATAGGTATCCCATAAAGAAAAGGTAGAATAATGTGTCTTGTCGGGTGCATTGCCAATGGTAAGGTCTGATGCCTGATAATCGCCGTTTACGTCTGCCACATTGTTGGGTTGCGTAAAGGCATGATATAAACCGGTATAAAAGATTTGTTTTTGTTGCAGGGTGCCTTCAATTTTAATCTTTTCCAATTCTGTTTCCCATTGGCTCGCGCTTTGTTTGCTCACCCGGTCAAAATCCCATCCGGATAACTCGGTTTGCATATTTAAACGGGCATTTTTTACACTCACCGGCGACAAAGCTACCTTTACCAATAGCTGCTCATTACTTGTGGTGTTAAAGTTTAGCGCGGCCCTTAAAGAGGTGCCATTAATTACCGGCATGTTTTCCATAGTTCTGCGCCCGTTGGCCATCACAGTACTGGAGAAGGGTTTAGAGAACACGGCATGAAAATAAACCTTACGTAACTTTGCCCAGCCGGTTATAATGCGGTATCCTTCAATGGTTGTATTATTCACTACTCTTATTTCCCCGCCAATGATGCGGCACTCCCAGTAATTCCTTTTCTTATCCAGCGAATGGTTCAGATCAATAATAACATGCGCGCTGTCGCTTTTCGGAAAAGTATAGCGATGAAAACCCACGTGCGAGGTAGAGGTAAGCTCGGCATTAATACCATAGTCCTGTAGCATTACCTGGTAATATCCCGGCTTTGCTGATTCCTGCTTATGAGAGAAAGCAGAACGATATCCGCTTCTTGCAACGTCAGCTTTGCCTGGGTCCAGTTTAATTTTACCAGTGGTAGGCATTAATAAAACGTCAAACAGATCAGCTACGCCGGTACCACTTAAATGAGTATGGCTAAAACCAACTATCGTTTTATCATTATAATCATAACCTGATGCAGGGTCATTCGGTGCATCACGCGTATCCGGGCTTAGCTGTACAAAGGCAAACGGAGTGGTCGGCCCCGGAAAATTACTGCCCGAAAGGCTGTTTTTATCAACAGCGCCTGTACCTATAAATGGGTTTACATATTGAACTAAATTAGCCGGTTTGTTGGCTTGTGCGAATAATAACTGCCCCGGGAGCATCAGCACCGCTAAAAGTACTTTTTTCATGATACAATATTAATCAAATATCTACCGAACTTTATCCTATCCGTGTCAACTGCAGCGAAATAATTTTAATTCTCTCAGGGCTTCCCTGCGGGGACCACAATCGGTTTAAATACGCCAGACGGGTACCGAATTTGTCGAACCGGATTAGGATTGTATGATTATGTAGAGATGCAAGGCTTTGCGTCTCACGCCATACCGCCCCTGTGTAAATCCCCTCCCGCAACACATGTAGTTTTAATTACTTTGTAAATCCTTTTATCCTGAAACATTTAAAAAATCATAAATAAAGTCTTAAATTTGAATATGAGCATCATTGTTAATCCACACAATCAGCAAGAAGAAACAAAATTATTGGCTTTTCTTGACAGCATGAAATATGATTATGTGCAAGATAATGACAACGATATTTTACCCGCAGCTCAGCAAGCCGAGATTTTGGCGCGTGATAAGGAGTATGAAGCCGGCGAAACTAAGACTTATTCGATAGATGAGATAGTTGCTTATTTCAATATCAACGAGAAGTAATGTACCAATTACAGGTTCTTGAAAAAGCCAGGAACGACATGCAAAAATCAGCCGATTGGTATAATAAAGAAAAGGCCGGCTTGGGCAACCGGTTTTTAATTGAAACTGTACGGGTTTTCAAATCTATCACAGCCAACCCATTACATCACGAAGAAAAATTTGCTAAAAAATTTCGATTTGCCAGGCTGAGCATCTTTCCATATTTGGTTGTCTATAAAGTAAAAGGCCAGCTTGTTATTGTAAATGCGGTATTTCATACCAGCCGCAATCCTAAGCTATTTGGCAACCCTAAAATTTAAGATTGACCTTAACGCACTACCGCAAGCGTTTCGCTTGTAGTTTACCACTTTGCTAAGCTATGTACCATCCCCTACTATCTGCGGGCCACAAGCGGAACGCGGCGGCGGCATGTATGATTATGTAGAGACACAATACTTTGTGTCTCCTCTCCGTGACTGATCCGCATCCCTGACATATAAGTCATAAAAAGTGATCCAAACTGATCCGCTTTTGAAATATAGGAAAAGCAAACCATTAGTTATCAATAACTTACAAATAATCGGTGATCCAACTGATACACATACACACGGTGGATCACTCGTATCTGATGGCCGGTATTTAAAGCGCCTTGGCAGGTAATATTCCCTGCCTACCAAATCAAAGCAGTAATTACTACTTTTACCCTGTTAAACTGATTTATTATTCAAACGCTGACACCAATGTTCAAAACTATCTCACTTTCGGCCCTGTTATGCCTGTTTATGGTGCAGGCTAACGCGCAAAAACTATATACGCCTCGCGACATCCAGAAAGCCTATAACAAAGGTACCCGCGACATGAGCGGGAAGCCCGGCAAAAACTACTGGCAAAATACCGGCAATTATAATATCGCCATCAGTGTCGCTCCTCCAAACCGAACAGTTAAGGGCACCGAGCAGATCACCTATTATAATAATAGTCCCGATACGCTGAAAAGACTAAACATGAAGCTGATCATGAACATACACCGCCCTGGTGCGGCACGTTATAGCGGCGCCAGCGACGATTACCTGACGGCGGGTCTGCAAATTGACAAGTTTGAAGTAGGCGGCGCCAAGGCAAAGTGGAACAATACTGTAGCGTCCGGCACTAACCAAATGGTTGGCCTGTCTAAGCCGCTTATGCCACACGACTCGATCAAACTAAATATCGACTGGCATTTCGACCTGTCAAAAGAGAGCGGCCGCGAAGGCGTGATCGATTCAACAACCTTTTACCTGGCTTACTTTTATCCCCGCGTCTCTGTTTATGACGATTACAACGGCTGGGATACACTGCCATTCATTGATGCCCAGGAGTTTTATAACGACTTTAACAACTACACCCTTAACGTTACCGTTCCCAAAAACTTTATAGTTTGGAGCACCGGCACTTTACGTAATGCCGACAAAGTGCTGCAACCCGAGTTTACCAAACGCCTGCAGCGATCCATGACCAGCGACAGCACCATACACATTGCTGCACCTGCTGATCTGGCCGCCAAAAACATCACCGCACAAAACGAAACGAACACCTGGACCTGGACAGCAACTGACATATCAGACATGGCCGTGGGTATAAGCGATCATTACAACTGGGATGGCGCCAGTGTGCTGGTTGACGACGCGGCACATAGAATAGCGAGCGTACAGGCCGCTTATCCCGATAAGTCTGAAGATTTTCATCATTCGGTACAATTTAGCCGCAATGCTTTGGGCTGGTTCTCGCATAATTGGCCGGGCGTACCCTATCCGTTCCCTAAAATGACCGTGTTTCAAGGTTTTGCCGATATGGAATACCCC
This sequence comes from Mucilaginibacter sp., assembly GCA_036565645.1. Classification (GTDB taxonomy): domain Bacteria; phylum Bacteroidota; class Bacteroidia; order Sphingobacteriales; family Sphingobacteriaceae; genus Mucilaginibacter. The sequence goes on along the minus strand of DATCXS010000065.1, from coordinate 747 downwards.
ATGATGGTGAATGACAGCCATGAGGAAGACCTGAAGTTTGCCCAATTGGTACAGGATCACGAGCAGGCGCATACTTACTTCCCATTCTATATGGGTATCAACGAAACCCGATATGGCTTTATGGACGAGGGCTGGGCAACTACTTTCGAACTACTGATCGGCACCGTCGAGAATGGCAAAAAGTATGCTGACGACTTCTACAAGAAGTTTCGTGTGGAAAGATGGATCAATGACGCATCAACTACGGAAGATCTGCCCATCATCACCCCAACCAGCGAGCTTCGCCAGGGTTATGGCAACAACGCCTACGGTAAACCATCGTTAAGCTACCTGGCATTAAAAGACATGCTGGGCGACGCCTTGTTTAAAAAAGCGCTGCATACCTACATGGACAACTGGCACGGCAAACACCCTATCCCGTGGGATTATTTTAACTCGATGAATGCCGGATCGGGTAAAAACCTGAATTGGTTCTTTAACAACTGGTTCTTCACCAACGGCTATATCGACCTGAAACTGGATAACGCACAGACAGTAGCAGGGGGCTATAAACTAAGCATTACTAACACAGGTGGTTTTGCCGCCCCGTTTGACGCTATTGTAACTTATACTGATGGCAGCACCCAAAGTACCCATGCAACATCGCAGGTTTGGGAGAAAGATCAAAAGCACATCACTATAACTATTAAAGCCAATAAAACGGCCAAATCAATTACACTTGACAGTGGCATATTTATGGATGCCACG
>DATCXS010000036.1:0-4624 GCA_036565645.1 Mucilaginibacter sp. | reverse complement strand
CCTCCCGCCGTTCAACCGGCGAAACGTTTCCCAGAACGTAGAGTTCTAAGATCCCTGATTCAATAAATTTTTTCACGTCTTCCACTTTTCGGCTTCAATTAAAATATTTCCTAAGTTCAATTATTGCCATTCGTAACCTTGTCTTAATGGTTCCAAGGGGTATGCCAAGTTCATCAGCAGCTTCAACATGCGTATAACCTTTAAAATAAACCAAATCAAGGATGGACTTTTGTTCGGGCTTTAGTGTCTGCACCAATTCTTTAATGCCCATTAACTCAGGTTTGTAAACTGTGTTTCTTTGTTCGTCTATGGAAGTTACGTTATTTTCCAGATCTTGGTTTTTGCTGCGATTCTTAAAATCTTTCGATCTTAATTTATCTATAGAGAGGTTGCGCGCTACGTTCACCATCCAGGTAAATAAACGGCCTTTTTCTTCGCTGTAGCTTGAAAACGAATGCCAGATCTTTACAAAAGTTTCCTGCAAAACATCCTCGGCAGTAGCCTCGTCAGAAACAATGCGCGAGATAACACCAAACAAAGAGGCCGAATACATATCGTATAGTGCTTCGATAGCTATTTTCTCCCGGTTTCTTAAGGCCAGAACCAGCTCTTCTTCAGAAAGTGTCAGTTTTTTTTGGTTCACAAACGGGGTGAAGATAAAAAGGAATTATCAGAATTCAAACAGGTGTTTTTCAGCATGATAGGATGACCGTACCAATGGCCCGCTTTCCACATATCTAAAACCTTTATCTAACCCAATTTGTTTGTAAAAAGCAAACTGATCCGGATGTATCCAGTCAACCACCGGGTGGTGGCTGCGTGTTGGCTGCAGATATTGGCCCAGGGTAAGTATATGCACCCCGGCGGCTAATAAGTCATCCATCGCTTCTAAAACGTCTTCCTCTTTTTCGCCTAAACCCAGCATGATGCCCGATTTAGTACGTAAGCCTGCGTCTGATATATGCTTCAGCGCCTCAAGGCTGCGGTCATATTTGGCTTGTATCCGCACTTCGCGGGTAAGGCTGCGCACGGTTTCTAAGTTATGCGATACTACCTCGGGGCGGGTTTCCAGCACGCGTGCAAGATTATCCCACTGGCCTCTAAAGTCGGGCAGTAAAGTTTCTAAAGTAGTTTCGGGGCTTTCGCGGCGAATGGCGTTGATGGTTTCGGACCAGATAATGGAGCCGCCGTCTTTCAGGTCGTCCCGGTCAACCGATGTAATTACGCAGTGTTTAACCTGCATTAATTTTACCGAATTGGCCACGCGGTCAGGCTCGTCAGTATCAACAGCCAGCGGCCGGCCGGTAGCTACAGCACAAAATGAGCATGAGCGGGTACAAATGTTCCCCAATATCATGAACGTTGCCGTACCTGCGCCCCAGCACTCGCCCATATTGGGGCAATTACCACTTTCGCAAATAGTATGCAGCTTATGGGTATCAACCAAACTACGCACATGCGCATACTCTTTACCAACAGGAAGCTTTACCCTTAACCAGTCTGGCTTACGTTGTTTTTGTTCAACAGGTACTACCGGCAACTCAATCATACAACAAAAGTAAGTAAAAACCCCTTAACCCGAGAAAGGCAGCCTTCTTTGTGAAATTTATTACAGTTAATTGATATACGTAAGTTAGTGAAAGATTCTAAATTTGCCGTATACAAATCCGATCCCGATAGCTATCGGGACAAAACCGATATTGAAAAAACACATATATGGCAACTATACACACCACTTACCTGGGCGGCTTACGCACCGAGGCAACCCATTTACAATCCGGCACAAAAATTATTACCGATGCCCCAACCGATAACAAAGGTAAAGGCGAATCTTTTTCACCAACCGACCTGCTGGCCGAATCATTAGCGGGCTGTATGCTAACTACTATGGGCATAGCTGCCGACGTACATGGTATTGACATAAATGGCACCGAGTGCGAGGTAACCAAAGTAATGGCTGCTAATCCGCGCCGTGTTGCCGAGGTGGTGACCATTCTTAAGTTCCCGAAACAGTACACCGAAAAAGAAAAGGAAATACTTAAAAAAGCTGCGTTGGGCTGCCCGGTGGCGGTAAGTTTGCACCCGGATGTAGTTAAAACAGTTAATTTTGGCTGGGATTAAGCACTTTATACAATTGGTTAACAGCTAAACTATTTATATTGCAAATATTTAATATCTCAAAAAAACATTTGCAATTAATATATGTTTATATATAGCTTCACACCTATATTTTACTATTTGATTAGACTGATACATGAACGATACCAAACGGAAAATCATTGTATTTGACGATGACGAGGATATCTTGTCTATCTGCAATTACATTTTAGAAGAGAAAGGTTGGGATGTATATACCTTTACAGATTGCAATGCAATAACCAAACGCGTTTTGGATATTATGCCCGATGTAATACTGATGGATAACTGGATACCTGATGCCGGGGGCATAATTGCAACGCAAACACTTAAAAAAGACGAGGAACTTAAAAATATCCCGGTGATCTATTTTTCGGCAAATAGCGACATCCAACTATTGGCCAGCCATGCAGGCGCCGAAACCTATTTAGCCAAACCTTTTGACCTGGACGAGTTGGAGCGTATAATCAGTTCTGTAGCTTAATTACTATATAAAGCATTTAAAATAACAAAACCCCGGCTGGTCATTCAAGTCGGGGTTTTGTTGTTTTATATCTATCTGCTTATCCGGGTGTGTTACACGTAATTACTCCGGGCTAAAGCCGCCGCCACGTTGACGGCCACCGCCACCGCGCTGATGATCGCCACCACCGCGTTGATGATCGCCATCCCGGTCACCATTGTCATCCTGTGCAGGTGCGCGGCCGGCAAATTTTTGCAGACGCAGTGAGAACGTTAACATATAATACCGGCCTAATCTGTTTACGCTGTTTTGGATTACGCTGGCGCCGTTACTGTTTACAGAGAAACCGGTGTTCTGATTAAACAGGTCATAAGCCGACAGACGCAGGGTAGCGCGGTTTTGCGGTAAAAACCTGCGCTCTAAATATAAACTCAGGATGTTAGGGTTAGTAACAGGGATAGTATAGCCTGAGTTGATTTGTTTAGAGTAATCATAGCTAAATGTCCAGTTGCCAAAATAGTTTTTACCGGCAAGGCCCAGTGTTAACGCCCGGATGTTGGTGTTTTGCGTTAATGCACTGTTTCCTGTTAAAGAGTTATCTGTTTTACTGATGGAGTAGTTTGCACTGGCTTGTGCATCAATCACATCGGTTATATCCAGTCTGAAACGGGTACCTGGTGTAAAGGTTAATGTTTTCGATATGTTTTTCAGCATCGGGCTTGATACATTGTTACTATCAACCACATCTACAAAACCCGGATATTTGGTATAGCTGACATTACCGTTAAAAGATAAAGTATAACGGCGCTCATCCCATGGTTTTGAGAATAAAGCTTGCATAGAAGCGTCATAATATCCGTCTGAATTTAAGTAGCGGGTTAGCGTAGTGTTACTAAAGTTCTTTAATGTTGGATCAGCATCTAATACGGCCGAACTTAGTTTGCGGTAAGTTGTTGTACGGGTAGCCACATAATTGCTGGTCTGGTTAAACCGCATATTTAAGAATAAGATATTACCAGACTCTAAACCAAAAGAATTATAACGTAAAAAGACCCTGTTGGTAAATTGTTGTTTCAGATCAGGATTACCTTGTACCGGGTATGAAGCGCTTGACAGATCGACAACCGGTTGTAATTGATCAAATGAAGGCTGATCGCTCGATCCGTTGTAATTAAGGCTTAAACTCTGGTTTCTTGCAAAATTGTAAATAAAACGGGCGGACGGAACAACATTAGTTTGAGCTTTGTGTGTATTGATGTTATTGGTAATAGAACGGCCATCTAATACCGAAGGCTGAACACCAACGCCTAATGTGTAGTTGTATTTAGTATCAATTACCCTAAAGTTTAACCCCACCCTGTTTGTGGTAAATGTGTAGTTGTAATTGTTGCTTAATAAACTATAATTATTATAAGTATTACCAGTCGCCAACGTATCGGTCTCTTTATCGTTTGAAGTATAAGAGTGGTTGTAATTATAGTTTAACTCCAGGTATGATATTTTGCCAATAGGCTCCAGGTATGATAGGTTGCCACCAAAACTGGTAGTATGATTATCGGAATTGATAGCCTGGTTAGTCGGCACGTTTGGTGTACCTGCAGTATAGTTTAAAATAGGGTTACTGTATGAGTTACTGCTTGAAGTACTTACCCGTGTAAATAAACTAAAATTTCGTCCGGATTTTGCAAAACGGTGATTATATAATAAAAAGGTGCTAAAAGCCGGAGATGTCGACCGGCTTGACATGTTTGTAGTGTAAGCTTTTGTTATACGTGTTACACTATCTATCGTTTTATAAACCACATCCTCGTCTGATGTCGAATTAGTACTGCCGTAAGTAAATGTTGGCGATATCTTTAAATAGTTAATCGTATCGGGCTTATACTCCAGGTTAAAGTTAAAACGATGATTTATCGGGTTGTCATTCGCAGTAGTCCTATTTGTGGATGATGTTCCTGCACTGTTGTTGGTTTGAAAGTTATCGCTTTGCGTAAAGGTAGAATTATCAGAAAAGCTATAGCTGCC
>DATCXS010000223.1:0-14733 GCA_036565645.1 Mucilaginibacter sp. | reverse complement strand
GCGGCAGCACACGGTTTGGAAAACCTCGTCGAGTACGTAAAAAATAAAAAAACTAAAGCACAGAAGCAGTATGCCGCATAGGTTATATTCTGACAGGCTCAGCACATTAGTAACTTCAAAATTGATGTTAGAATGTACAATCAATCTGTAAAATAAGTTAAGCAGTAAGCTTGAAATCACTATCAGCACGCCGATGAAAAATACAAGTAAAACGTAACTGCCTATTTTGCCGGGGATGTACTTAATCAATTTAAAGCGTTGCCGGTAAATGTAAGCTACCAGCCAGCTTACCAGCAGGATGTTGATACCGAGATCGCCCAGTGAGGGGAATAATTTGCCTGCCGAGTACAGGTGTGGGTTAAAGAGCTCTAACCGGTGGGTAAAGTCTGGCCAGTTGTATTGCAGGTTAAGGTATCGTATACCGGCAATAAATGCGGACAGAAAGATAAATGATAAAAAAAGATGCCTTTTATTAACCAGGTATGAACAAATGTTTTGCACCAGTATGCTGACAACTACAAAGGTTAACAGCCATAGCACCAGCTCAAAATAAAAGAAGCGGTAATTAACCTCGTTAGATTTTACCTTAACCCAAAATAAGGAAACCTTGCTTACACTTTGCACAGCGTAGGCATCCTTATCGGTAAAGTCGGCAATATCGATGTTGTTATCTTTAAGTAGATCTTTAGAGAAAGTATTTTTGAGGTATTGGTTTTGTACTATGTAATTTGTTTTTACCGGAATTAAAAAGATTACCGAAAAATCGCCCTCACTTTTCTTGATAGACTCGTAATAACCGTTTGCTTCTTTTTTAAACGAATAGCCATCTTTAATATAACCCGGATTTTGCGGAATTACGGTGATATCGCTCCAGTATTGAACCCGGTTGTTTTTAAAGGTTACTACATAAATGCCATGCTCGTCGGTAAATTCGTGGATGCATTTTAAGCCATCTTCATAGTTATTGGCGATGGTTTTAAAGCGGTTGAGCCCTGCTTTGGTTTTGATAGCTTTGTTAATGTACTCTTCTTTTTGATGAAGACCGCTCTCGAGCATTTTGGCCGTTTGCGTCAAATTAACGGCAGGCGTATACGTTGAGCGTACAATAATTGCCGTTAATAATAAACTGGCGCCTAACAGGCCCAACATTAACCGTATTTTTCCAGCGTAACTCAAATCTGTATAAGATGCTTATGCATTGGTAAACTTACAATAAAAAGAAGCCGCTTTAGTTTGCGGCTTTATAAAATTGTTGCAATTGAGTAAATATTACGCTTTTTGCAGATCAATAGTGTATTGAAAACTTTACTTAGCAAATAGAATCAAGGTCTTTCAAATCAAAGTTCGTGGGCGTTATATTTAATGCCGATAGGGGGAGTGAGCTTAATTAGGCCACTATGTGCGCCAGTTTATAGACGGCAGGATAAAAGGAGGCAGCAGGTATTTGTTTTCTATCGTGATAATTTGTTGGTATTAGCAAATTGATAGAAAGCAGCCTGACGCTATTAAGCTTAACAGGTTATGGAGCTAATTGTAATTTTATGGGCAAAAAAAAATCCTTTAGTCAGCCGACGAAAGGATATATATCTTTAAAGATCACCGGTCTTATTATTCGCCCGGATCCTCATCTCCCATAGTATCATTTGCGTCGCTGGTTCCTAACAGTTCTTTTCTGAAGGCTGACAATACGCGGCCTCCCTTATAAAAGTAACGGCTGTAATAACTATCATCCAGGCTGCTTACCGCTACACCGTGCGATGAAGCATGTGCAAAACGATTGTTACCTAAATAAATACCCACATGCGAAATGCTGCGACTGTGTATTTTGAAGAAAACTAAATCGCCTTCTTTTAGTTCGTCTTTTTTAACAGGGCTAACCATGCTGAAAATATCGCGCGAATTACGTTTGATATCAACATTAAATACCTGGCTATACAGCTGTTTGGTGAAACCTGAGCAGTCAATGCCTTTTTTAGTACCACCGCCAAAACGGTAAGGGGTACCTATCCACTCATATACAAAATCAAAAAGTTTCATGTTTGATGTTGCAGATACCGCAACATGCATAATTTGAGAAAGGTAGTCTTTTGCTAAGCTTTCCTGGTCGTCAGGCTTGTCTTGTGTTGGGGTTGGAACAGTTTTTGTTTGGGCCTGCGTTGCTAACACACTGAATAATAGAGCTATGAATAGTACTGTTTTCTTCATTTAATCGTTAGTTTTCGTTCTCTTTTACGGACAAGCCGTCCACTTTGTTACACACTTTCGATCAGGTTGCATGCAAAACTATCCATTTTTTCCAAAAAGGCAAACTAATTGCGAATTTTATTAACATTTTTAATTTTTCCACAATTGTCAACAATATTGAACAGGGACTGATGCAATAACGGTGGTTAAGGGCCTATATTATCATGTCATCGTTTTATAATATTATTTGAAACCGTGGCGGCACTTGTCTGTATTTATAAGCACACAAACCAAAATCATGCTTTCTGAGTTTCATGTTTCTGTATAAAACTTCGCAACAAATACGTTGGGGTTTCGATAATTTGGAAGATATAATTAGATTTGCGCATTCTACAGCTAAATATAGATTGTTTAACAAATGAGTTCAATCGAAATAAATAAAGACACCTACTTAATGTGGTACGAGTCTATGCTTTTGATGCGTAAATTCGAGGAGAAAGCAGGACAGTTATACGGCCAGCAAAAAATAAGGGGCTTTTGTCACTTGTACATTGGCCAGGAAGCAGTGTTAGCCGGTGCGATGTCGGTACTGAAAAAGGAGGACAGCCTGATCACTGCTTATCGCGACCACGCTCACGCCCTTGCCAAAGGCGTAGGCCCAAACGCAATTATGGCCGAGCTTTATGGTAAAACTACAGGTTGCTCAAAAGGTAAAGGTGGTTCTATGCACATGTTTAGCAAAGAACATCACTTTTACGGTGGCCACGGCATTGTAGGCGGACAGATTCCCCTGGGTGCAGGCGTTGCCTTTGCCGAAAAATTTAAAGGTACCGAGTTTGTTAACGTTACTTATATGGGCGACGGAGCTGTACGCCAGGGCGCTTTAAACGAAACCTTTAACATGGCTGCGCTCTGGAAATTGCCGGTAATATTTATCTGCGAGAACAATGGCTACGCTATGGGTACTTCGGTTGCCCGTACTACTATACAAACAGACATTTATAAATTAGGTTTGCCTTACGGTATTCCTTCATCACCGGTTGATGGCATGGACCCGGTTGCGGTACATAACGCAATGGACGAAGCTGTACAACGCGCACGCAACGGCGAAGGCCCAACCTTCCTGGAAATGCGTACCTACCGTTACAAAGGTCACTCCATGTCCGATCCGCAGAAATATCGTACTAAAGAAGAGTTGGAGAGTTATAAGGCTAAAGACCCCATCGAGACGGTAAAAGCGGCCATCGAAAAAAATGGTTATGCTGATGAGAAATGGTTTGAGGAAATTGAAGCCAAAATTAAAGCCGAGGTTGAGGCGTCAGTAAAATTTGCTGAAGAATCGCCGTGGCCTGAAGCATCAGAACTTTATACTGATGTTTATATGCAAAAAGATTACCCATACATCAGGGACTAATTTTTTGTAGTCCTCAGTCTCAAGTCTTGGGTGATTTAGTAACCTCATGATGACTTCAGACTAAAGACTTCAGACTTAATACAAAAATTAATAATTCTATTCATCCTATAAATATGGCCGAAGTAGTTAAAATGCCTAAGATGAGTGACACCATGACTGAAGGTGTTGTTGCTAAATGGCATAAAAAAGTTGGTGACAAGGTAAAATCGGGCGATGTATTGGCCGAGATCGAGACCGATAAAGCCACCATGGATTTTGAATCATACCAGGATGGCGTTTTGCTGTACATCGGTATCGAGGAAGGTAAAGCTGCCCCTGTTGACGCTGTTATTGCCGTTTTAGGTAAAGAAGGCGAAGATTATAAAGCTGCCTTAGATGGTGCCGCCGCTCCGGCCGCTGCGCCTGCTGCCGAAGAAAAACCATCTGCTGCTCCGGCTGCAGATAAAGCGCCTGCTGCTAAAGTCGACACCTCAAGCATTCCCGCGACGGTTATCCGCATGCCTGCATTGAGCGACACCATGACGGAGGGCGTGATTAACAAATGGAATTTTAAAGTAGGCGACAAAGTAAAATCTGACGACTCATTGGCCGATGTTGAAACCGACAAAGCTACTATGGAGGTTGTAGGTTATGAAGAAGGTACCTTATTATATATAGGCCCTAAAGAGGGCGAAGCTGCACCGGTACACGGCATTATTGCCATTGTAGGTAAAGAAGGAACAGATATAACGCCATTGTTGCAAGATAGCGGCGACAGCGCTGCACCTGCTGCCGCACCGGCCGCTGAAAGTGCACCTGCTGCAGCATCAGCTCCGGCTACCGAAGAAAAAGAAGTATCGCATAGCGATGGCCGCGTAAAAGCGTCGCCGCTGGCCCGCAAAATAGCTAAAGAAAAAGGTATCGATATTAATGCAGTTAAAGGCACTGCCGAAGGTGGCCGTATTGTTAAAAAAGATATTGAAGACTTTAAACCGGGTGCTGCCCCTGTAGCTGCACCGGCCGCTGAAAGCGGTTCTGCCGCTCCGGCAAAAGCTGTCGCACCAATTGTGCTGCCAACTTTTACCGGCGAAGAAAAATTTACCGAAAGGCCGGTTACACAAATGCGTAAAGCTATTTCAAGACGTCTGTCTGACAGCTTGTTTACCGCGCCGCATTTCTACGTAACCATGTCTATTGATATGGATCAGGCTATTGCTTCACGTAATAAGATCAATGAAATTGCCCCGGTTAAAATATCATTTAATGATTTTGTAGTTAAAGCTGCTGCTATCGCTTTGAGACAGCACCCGGCTATTAACTCATCGTTCCTGGGCGATAAGATCCGCACTAACGAGCACGTACACATTGGCGTTGCTGTTGCTGTTGATGAAGGCCTGCTGGTACCGGTAGTTAAATTTGCCGATGGTAAATCATTAAGCCATATTTCGGTCGAGGTTAAAGAGTTTGCTCAGAAATCGAAAGCTAAAAAGCTGCAGCCTAATGAAATGGAAGGCTCAACTTTCACCATATCAAACTTAGGTATGTTTGGTGTCGACGAGTTTACCGCCATTATTAACACCCCGAATGCTTGTATCCTTGCGGTTAGCGGTATCCAGGCTGTTCCGGTAGTTAAAAACGGTGCAGTTGTTCCGGGCAACATCATGAAAGTAACGTTAAGCGCCGACCATCGCGTGGTTGACGGTGCAAGTGCTGCGGCTTTCCTGCAAACTTTAAAACAATTATTAGAAGAGCCGGTAAGGCTGCTTATCTAAGAGCCAAGAATCAAGAGCCAAGAATCAAGAGCTAAGAATCAAGATAAAGAGCGATGGGGTTACCTGTCGCCTTTTTTGTTTCTGAATTTTGTAATTTGGATGTTTAACGTTACCTATTTATGGAGTCATCAGCAATAACTATCCGCGAAGCGGCAACCGAAGACTTGCCCAGCCTGCTTGAAATATACAATGAAGTGATTTTGAATACCACTTCTGTTTACAGCGAAGAACCGCATACTCTTGCTATGCGGCAAACCTGGTTCAATGAGCGCAGAGCAGCCGGGTTCCCGGTAATTGTCGCCCTCCAAAATGAAGATATAGTTGGCTTTGGTAGTTACGGACATTTCAGGGCCTGGCCATGTTATCGTTATACCGTGGAGCATTCGGTTTATGTACATAAGGACCATAGGGGTAAAGGCATTAGCAAGATATTATTAAAAGAGCTGATAACGTTGGCCAAATCTGGCGGCTACCACGCGCTTATTGCAGGTGTAGATAGCCGTAATGAGGTCAGCCTGAAATTGCACATGGCATTCGGCTTTAAGCAAGTGGCACATTTTAAAGAGGTAGGATTTAAGTTTGGCAAATGGTTAGACCTGCTGTTTTTAGAGTTATTGCTGTAATAAACTGCCCGGTTTGTGACAGCGTATGGGAAATAAATATTCGGGAAAATTCTTATCTTTGCAGCTCAAGCACCAACCACTATGTGATTTAACCAGATTGACGATAGCCTTAATAACAGCGATAAAATCGCCTGGTAATCAATCTACGTCTGACAGACGCGTATCATTAACAAGAAATCACTTTCAAATTTCATAACACATCGTTTATCATGTGATTAACCGCATTGTCTGCACTTTGCATGGGCAGACATCAAACCATTTAGAGATAATAAAAGCCGTCATATATTGATAGTGGCGGACCTGTTACAGAATCAGTCTTAACCATAATATTGCTTTTTGTAACTTGGCATTCTGATTGATTAATTAATATTAATGAGACAAAAAATTTATGATACTGCTGTGAAGCAGGAGCGCGCGGTGCTGGTTGGCGTTATTACTGCTAATGAGACAGACGAGCGCGCAAAAGAATATTTAGAAGAATTACAATTCCTGGTGGAAACTGCCGGGGCAAAAACCGAAAAGATCTTCACCCAAAAACTGGCAAAGCCCGACCGCGCTACTTTCGTAGGTTCGGGGCGTTTGGAGGATATTAAGGTGTTTGTGAAGGAAGAAGAGATAGACATGGTAGTTTTTGACGACGAGCTTACCCCATCGCAGTTACGTAACATTGAGAACGAACTGCAGGTAAAGATATTGGACCGTAACAACCTCATCCTGGATATATTTGCCAACCGTGCCCAAACCGCCCAGGCTAAAACCCAGGTCGAGCTGGCGCAACTGCAATATCTGCTGCCTCGCCTAACCCGCATGTGGACGCACTTAGAGCGCCAAAAGGGTGGTATAGGTATGCGCGGACCGGGTGAGTCGCAGATTGAGACTGACCGCCGGTTGATTTTGAATAAAATTTCATTATTAAAAGAGCGCTTAAAACTGATTGACCGCCAAAATGAAACTCAACGTAAAAACCGTACGCAGATGGTGCGTGTAGCGTTGGTGGGCTATACCAACGTGGGTAAGTCGACCATTATGAATATGATTTCTAAGTCGGACGTATTTGCAGAGAATAAGCTATTTGCTACGTTGGATACTACGGTGCGTAAAGTGGTGATTGATAATGTGCCTTTTCTGTTGTCAGATACCGTTGGCTTCATCCGCAAGTTACCGCATGACCTGGTTGAGTGTTTTAAATCGACCCTTGACGAGGTGCGTGAGGCCGACTTGCTGGTGCATGTTGTAGATGTTTCACATCCAAGCTTCGAGGATCACATCCGCGCAGTAAACGAGACGCTGAAAGACTTAGGTGCCGGCGACAAGCAAACTATAACGGTGTTCAACAAGATTGATGCCTTTAAACCCATGCAAATGCATCCAGACGAAGAGGTGGAGACTGTAACGCTGGAAGATTTTAAGCATAGCTGGATGGCGAAAAACAATAGCCCGGCTATATTTATATCTGCCACTAAAAAGGAAAACATCGAAGAATTCAGGTCGATGCTATATCAATATGTAAAAGAAATACATGTGGATAGGTATCCGTATGATCATTTGCTGTATTAGCTCACCAACTCCCTGAAGGGAGAGAAATAGCCACAAACACAGGGTGTCACCCTGAGCTCCGTCGAAGGGTGAGCGTAGGCCCGCCCTCATACTTCGAGAGCCTCAGTATGACACCCTTTTGTTATGTCAGAAATATATCCTTATCAATAGCCGGAATAATACCTTTATCCAAAGCCGTATCAAACAATAACTGGATAGCCTTGCGCCCTTCCTCGCCCAAATCAACAGAATATTTATTTACATAGAGATCAATGTGCTTGTACATTACTTCCTCGCTCATTTCCTGTGCATGTTCACGTATAAATTCTAAGCCCGATTTGGGGTTAGCAAAAGCAAACTCAACTGATTTGCGCAGCACCCGGTTTATTTTATGCTGAATTTCAAGAGGTAAATTACGGTTAGCAACAATGCCGCCCAGCGGGATAGCGCAGCCGGTTTCTTTCTCCCAGTAATCGCCCAGGTCGATGATCCTTTTAAGGCCCTTGTCCTGGTAGGTAAAACGGTTTTCGTGGATAATTAGCCCCGCATCAACGCGGCCTTCTAAAACGGCGTTTTCAATGTCAGAAAATACCAATTCAATTTTATTGGTAGCTTCAGGAAAGGCCAATCCTAACAGGAAATTTGCGGTCGTGTATTTTCCCGGGATACCTATTTTTAGTTCAGAGTCTTTAGTCTTAAGTCTTGAGTAAAGCGCATCGGGATCTTCCTTACAAATTAACATCGGGCCTACGCCGAAACCCAGGGCACTGCCCGCATCAAGTAGTACATACTTGTCTATCACGTAAGCAAAGGCATGGTAGCTTAGCTTGGTAACATCCAGTTCGCCACGAAAAGCTTTTTGGTTAAGTGTTTCCACATCGTCATAAAATACTTCAAAGTTTAAGCCCTCGGTATCAATTTTATGATGTATCAGCGCGTCGAATATAAAGGTGTCATTAGGGCAGGGCGAAAAGCCGAGTGTTAGTTTCATGGTAGTTAGAGATTAGTGATCAGAGGTTAGGGAGCATTCGCTCATTCCCTTATTGACAATTAGAGATAAGAGATTAGTGATTAAATTTAACATTCACTAATTCGCTCATGCACTCAATCACTCATTAAAAAATTAGAGTTCCCTGATCAGATCCAGCGCAAATGTATTCAGATTTTTAACAGCAAGCCCTATCTGCCAGTTATCACGATTGCGTTTTTCTACATAATTTGACACTGCCCTGATTTGCACGCAAGGCACTTTCAGCTCGCGGCAGGCATAGAAGAAAGCCGCACCTTCCATACTCTCCAACTGCGGGTTAACACGATCAATAACTCCGGCTATCGTTTCCTCCTTGCCGTGTACGGTATTAACCGTAATAGACGATGCTTTTGGCAGCGTTATTTTTTGAGTAAAATGCCCGAGGCTACTGGTTGGGTTGAAAATGCTGGCGCCCAAGCCTAATTGTTCTATGTTAATAAAACGGGTATCATCTTCGGCACCCAGTTCGGCAAAGGTGTCTTTGGTGATCTCAACTACTTCGCCTAATTGAATATTACGATCAAAGCTGCCGGCTATACCAAGGTTAATAACCAGGTTATATACATTATGCGGTAAATGCCTGCCTAAAGCAAATGCCGTAGGCACCATACCTGCGCCGGTAACCAGTACTGAGCAGTTAGCTACCGAAGTATGCCTGGGCATAAAAAGATTATCCGCCTCGTCTGATTTCTGCATGCCCAGGGCTTGCATTAAAGGCTCGACCTCAGGTTGGGTGGCAACAACAATTAGTATCCGCATATTGCTTGATTTATGCTAATATATTAAAAACTAGCTGACGCATTATCATGGTAATGTTAATTGTTATGTTGCCGGCAAACCCTATGCCGCAAATAAAATAGCCTGATTAAAACTTTTGTATATTTGTCACCGTAATTATATGATGATACACATAACGCGCAAAGAACATTTTAACGCCGCACACCGCATGTACCGCGATGAATGGAGCGCTGAAAAAAATATAGAGGTATTTGGCAAATGTGCCAACCCTAACTGGCATGGCCATAACTACAACCTGTTTGTAACAGTTAAAGGCGATGTTACCGACCAGACCGGTTACCTGATAGACTTGAAAGAGCTTAAGACCATCATTAACGACTATGTTATCGAGAAGCTTGACCATAAGAACATCAACCTGGATGTTGATTTCATGAAAGGTAAAATGGCATCGACCGAATTGCTTTGTATTGAGATATTCAGGCAACTAAAAGCCCCCATTGAAGCCCATACAGGTGTATTTTTACATTCTGTAAGACTATTTGAGACCGAAAATAATTCGGCAGAATATTTTGGCGAATAACCCTATATCATGATTGAAGATAACAATATCCCCGACAGGGATGATGACATTAACGGTTACGAAAAAATTGACCGTTATAACCCAGAGCTGATACAAAGCCTGTCAGTACACTATAAAGAAATTTTAACGCAATTAGGCGAACATCCCGAACGCGAAGGTTTATTAAAGACCCCGGAGCGTGTAGCCAAAGCCTTGTTATATTTAACTCATGGCTATGATATTGACCCTAAAAAGATATTAAACTCTGCGCTGTTTAAAGAGGAGTATAGCCAAATGGTTGTGGTTAAGGACATTGAAGTATATTCGATGTGCGAGCACCACATGCTGCCGTTTTTTGGCAAGGCGCATATTGCCTATATCCCTAACGGGCATGTAGTAGGCTTAAGTAAAATACCGCGCGTGGTTGATGCTTACTCACGCCGTTTGCAGGTACAGGAGCGTTTAACTAACGAAATACGCGACTGTATACAGGAAGCACTGCAGCCTGTAGGTGTGGGTGTGGTTATTGAGTGCCGCCACCTGTGCATGTGCATGCGCGGCGTACAAAAGCAAAATTCAGTTACCACAACATCAGCTTTCTCTGGCGGATTTTTCCAGGAGAAAACAAGGGCAGAGTTTTTGAATTTGATATCTCAGAAATTAAGTTAGGAGTGTAAAGATTGGTGATTGAAGATTAAAGATTAGTGGCATGTCACACAAAGTATTTAATCTTTGGTTATCAATTATACGCAACCTTATAATAACCAATAATTAATCTTCAATCACTAATCTTTATAACAGTGAAAGCATACATTTTTCCAGGACAAGGCGCACAGTTTGTTGGCATGGGCAAAGACCTTTATGAGCAATCTGAACAGGCGCGTGAACTATTTGAGCGAGCCAATGCAATTTTAGGCTTTCGCATTACCGATATAATGTTTAACGGTACCGACGAGGACCTGAAACAAACCAACGTTACTCAGCCAGCTATCTTTTTACACTCGGTTATTTTAGCTAAAATATTGCCTGACTTTGCACCGGCTATGGCTGCGGGCCACTCATTGGGCGAATTTTCGGCTTTAACTGCGGCAGGTGCCTTGTCATTCGAGGATGGCCTGCGTTTGGTTGCTGCGCGAGCTAATGCCATGCAAAAAGCCTGCGAGATACAACCATCAACCATGGCCGCTATTTTGGGTTTGGATGATTTTACTGTCGAAGATATTTGTCAGCGCATTAGCGACGTGGTTGTACCGGCTAATTATAACTGTCCCGGGCAACTGGTTATATCGGGCAGTATAGCAGGCATTGATAAGGCCTGCGAAATGATGACCGCAGCAGGTGCTAAAAGAGCATTAAAACTAAATGTAGGCGGTGCGTTCCACTCACCATTGATGGAAGCAGCACGTGTTGAGTTGGAACATGCCATTGTGCATACCACCATTAATAAGCCGGTATGCCCTATCTACCAAAACATAGATGCAAGACCGCACACGGACCCCGAGCAAATTAAACATAATTTAATTGCCCAGCTCACCGGCCCGGTTAGATGGACACAAACCGTTGTACGTATGATAGAGGATGGCGCTACTTTGTTTACCGAAGTTGGACCCGGCAATGTACTGCAGGGCCTGGTAAAAAAGGTAGACCGCGCTATGCCCACAGCAAGTGCATCGTTGGCATAGTTGCTTAGAAGCTGTCTGAATTTGTTTTTTAGATATTATTATAAACATTAAACCATAGCGTCATTGCTTCGTACCTCGCAATGACGTCTTTTTTAATTTTTAGACATTTCTTAGCTAAAAATTAAAAAGGGATAGGCATTAAACCGCATTATCATCAAATCTTGCCCGAATATATTTGGGGCGGGATTTGATTGCATAGTAATCTTCAATCTGTACAAATCAAGTCAAATCCCGGCATTCCATAAATAAATGTGGCGTTATTGTAACAACAGCAGGTAACTATAGTCTACTATGCGGCTTCGTCTTTGGTATTACGGACCAGGCTTATACCTGTAAAAAAGAAAATTATAGCGATGATGCCTATAACCGTAAGATTAGTAGCGTTACCGGCTCGCTGTATAATACTAACGCCGGTATAAATAAGACCTACAATGCCTAAAATAGTAAGAATGGTGCCGAAAGTTCTTTTTACGTTCATTGCTTCGTTTATTTAAAACAAGTAATAAATAACACTATATTTATTTCCAACTAAATCTAAAAGTCATGACAGGCCAAATAGTTTCATTATTTGTTGTATTTATTTTAATCATTATTGTATTCTCGTCGTTTGTAACCGTTAAACAGGGTACTATTGCCGTAATTACCGTGTTTGGTAAATATCGCCGCATATTAACTCCGGGCTTAAATTTTAAGGTGCCGCTTATTGAGGCTATCTATTCAAAAATATCTATCCAGAATCGTTCGGTCGAACTGGAATTCCAGGCGGTAACGTTTGACCAGGCAAATGTTTATTTCAAGGCGATGCTGTTGTTCTCAGTGCTGGATCAGCAGGAGGAAACTATAAAAAATGTTGCCTTTAAGTTTGTGGACGAGCGTAACCTGATGCAGGCGCTGATCCGTACGGTTGAAGGTTCTATCCGTGCATTTGTGGCTACCAAGCGGCAGTCGGAAGTATTGATATTAAGGCGGGATATTGTTGAGCATGTAAAGGAGCAGCTTGACCAGGTGCTGGAAACCTGGGGCTATCACCTGCAGGATCTGCAATTGAACGACATTACTTTTGATGATGTGATCATGAAATCAATGAGCCAGGTAGTGGCCTCAAATAACCTGAAAGCCGCTGCCGAAAACGAAGGTCAGGCTTTATTGATCACTAAAACCAAAGCTGCTGAGGCCGAGGGTAATGCTATCAAAATCTCAGCCGAGGCCGAGCGCCAGGCATCGCAGCTGCGTGGTCAGGGCGTCGCACTGTTCCGTGAAGAAGTGGCTAAAGGTATGACCCTGGCTGCTAAAGAAATGGAGACTGCCGACATGGACACTTCGGTGATCTTATTTACCATGTGGACCGAGTCTATCAAACATTTTGCAGAAAACTCTGAAGGCAACGTGATCTTCCTGGATGGCTCGACGGATGCGATGCAGAAAACCATGAAGGAGATGATGAGTCTTAGTGTTTTACAGTCAGACAAAATCAAAAAATAATTATTTCATTAAATAATAATAGAATAAACCTTTGCGTTTCGGCATAGTCCAACGGGCAAATATTTAAACTATTAATTTAATGAGATTGATTTTTGTGAGGGTGATCTGCGCTTTAGGCATAACCCTGTGCGTAAACGATTTAGCCTTTGCTCAATCAAGCTACAGGCAATTAACCGTTAACGATTTCAGAGGGGCGCCGCAGAACACCGGCAGCGACGCTGTCGCTCACACTAAATGTACCATCGACTTTAAGTATTACCTTGCCGATATCCGGGACGGCGCTTATCGCCTTACTTTTGATGTAAGGGTATTGATGCGCCCTGATAGATCTTGGATTGATTTTCGCCGGGTTACCACGCAGGCTATGTTGCGGCGCGTGCTTAACCACGAGCAGGGACATTACAATATATCTTGTTTAGAGCAACAGGAAATTTTACGCGAAGCCAGCCGAATGCGTTTTAGTCAGAATTATAATTATGAGGCCAGAGCGCTGTTTGACCGTATCCACAACAAATACCAGATACTTAATCAAAACTATGATATAGATACCCGCCACATGCTGGACGACAAACAGCAGCATAGTTGGGACGTATATTTTCAGCGTCGGATAATGTATGCGCCGCCTATTGCTAAGGCGGGCTATTAAAAGCCCTTTTTGCGGGTGACTCCGGGTTTTCGGACTTTTTTATTTTCGGCTATGGGAACGCCTTCGGCACCATATTGCCGGGCCATTTTGGCTATGCGATCCTCTAAACTTTCGGTAGTAAATCTCTCGCGTCCCAGGCTATCTACCATTATGGGGAATGCAAATGGGGTGGGGCGTTCAACGGTTTTAAGGATGATGTTCTGGGTTTGGATACGTTGTAAGGCGGCACGCAGTCTGAACTCTTCTAACTGGAAAGCCAGCGCCTCGTTATAAGCCTGGCGCACCAACAGGTTGTCCGGTTCGTACTCGCTGAAAACATCAAACAATAAGGATGACGATGCCTGTAAGTGCTTGTTTTTAACCTGCTGGCCCGGATAGCCTGTAAACACCAGCCCGCCAATATGCGCAATGTCCCGGAACCGGCGCCGGGCCATTTCATTGGCGTTCAGGCTATGCTGGATATCGCCAAGCAAATTATCTATCGAGAAAAAGTCAGCATCTTCCAAAACTTCTTCAATGGGTACATCATCATCGGTCAATAATTCAAAGCCATAATCATTCATGGCGATAGAAAAACTGGCCGGCCTGATGCGCGATATGCGGTAAGCCAGCAAAGACCCCATGCCCTCGTGCACTAACCGGCCCTCGAAAGGATAGAACAGCAAGTGATGCCCCTCGCGCGATTTGAACGACTCGATCAAAAATTCGTGGCTTTGGGGCAGGTGAGAAAGCTCCTGCTGCAAATTAAACAGTGGTTTTAATACTTTAACTTCAATATCTTTTTCAATACCGTGTGCCACCTCATCCAGCTTTTCTCTAAACATGGCCGCCAGCTGAGATGACAGCGGCATACGTCCACCGTTCCAACTGGGTATCATTCCTTTGTTGGCGTTTGATTTTTTGACGTAGGCCGTCATCTCCTTTATCCGTACAAATTCCAGGCTACGGCCTGCAAACCAAAAAGTATTGCCAGGTTTTAATTTAGAGATGAAAGATTCCTCGACGGTACCCAGGCTACCGCCGCTTAGCCATTTTACCCGGATGCTCATGTCGCTGGTAATGGTGCCGATGCTCAGCCGGTGCCGCAT
>DATCXS010000358.1:0-5679 GCA_036565645.1 Mucilaginibacter sp. | reverse complement strand
ATCCTCAACCAAAACGCGCGACAACAGTTCCAATCCCACCCGAAAAGGTATCAGGTGATCGATTCATTTTTCGATAAATAGAGGTTAGTTTAAAAAGTCATGCGGGTTATAAAACCGCGACCTCTGAGGGTGAAATGGCATTATTTTTTATTCGCTGTCATCTCCTTTAGGGACAGATTTATACACATGCAAGGATTGGGCTGTAGCAAATGATGCCGTTATATTTGCTGTTTCACTCGGCTTGTTCCACTAGAGAAATCTGCACAATGCTAAAATGGCGTAACGATCTGTTTGATAGTATTTTATACAGTTCACCTAAAGCGTTGCTATTGTTCAAAAGTATTTCACTAAGTTTTGTTAATTTCCTTATTTACAGAATGTTGCGTGAATAAGGTGTTTCAAGTGTTTCACTTTTTCAAGTGGAACACCTGGCTATTTATTCACCAAAAAATGAACTATCCGGCAGGCATTACCAATGCTTCCCGGATTTTTCTGAGCGCTGACAGTCAGCTTTAAAGTATGTGTGCCGTTCTTGAATCCGCTGTCAAATAACACATACCAGGGCAAGTGAATAAAGGTGCTCCATTGGGTAAACAGATCGATATGTTTTACATATCCACCATCAACCGAGTAATCAACAATGCCCGCATCAGCACCCGAAATGATAGCCATTCCTACGGCGTTGCCTTTAAATTTTAGTGTCAATGTAGCACCGGCTTTGGTGCTAACCAGCATGGGGACTTTAACAAAACCTTCGCGGGTATCCAGTTTGTCGGTGGGTGTCCAGTTGGGGTTAAGCGTCCAGCCTGCATCGGTCCGGGCTTTGGCAATATCCAGGTAGCTGCCGTTGGTTAAGCTGGCTGGGTTAAGCATATTGATGTTTTTCAGATTATGTTTAACAGGCTTATCAGCGTTGCTTTTCCCTGTATTTAACTGACCAGCCAGCAGGGTTTTCATCGCTTCAAAATACAAGCGTTGGCCAAAGGGGGCGGGGTGCAGATCTTTAAAATCCTTCTCCCAGCTAAACTCATTATTGGCCAGCTTGTCGGCAACCGCTTTGGCTAAGTTAATAGATGGCAGATTATAATGACCGGCAATCAGCTCATGATTAGCTACCGACGTGGGTATGCCGCCTTTTTTATAAATATTGGTTTTATCCGCATCAGCAAACGACATCAGTATGATGTCCATGTAAGGGTTACTTTTCAGTGCATGCCTTACAATGCCCTCTAACGATTTTACCTGGGTAACACTGTCTGTGCCATTTACCTGGTCGTTCACTGCCGCTTCTACAAAAAGCAGGTCAACCTTGCCCGAATCCAACACATCCCGCTGTAGTCTGAAAGCATGAGGCAAACTACCCAATGATGGAATACCAGCCGCAATAAACCTGAATTTGGTTTGAGGGAAACTATCTTTTAAATATCCGCATACCATTTGCCGCCAGCCTGGGTTATAGGTGATTGACCCGCCCAAAAAAGCTACCGTTACTTCTTTATGCGTATTAATGGCATAGCGGGTATTGGCTAAACCGCCGCGGGTGGCTATATAATTGCTAAGAGGCAGCGGCTTTACTTGTGCCATAGCCTGTAAAGATATCAGCGCAACAAAAAGAAAAGCGACCGGTATTTTTTTACTCATCGTCATAAAATAGTTTTAACGATGGTAAAGTTGTGATATTTTGCTGATTATAAGTTTACCTTTTTTGGCAACTTTATCAATTAAACTGGCCAAAATGCTATCATATAACCAGACAGTTCTCTATCCATGCTTTCACATTGCATTTTGCAGGTAGGGCGCCGTTAAAACCGGCATATCGGCGCTTAATAGAATTTGGGCAATACTAAGATACCCTATGCTTATCACAAAAAATAAAAAGATTGGCTTAAACTAAACCAATCCTCTCATTTAAACAGGGGCATTGTATTAGGGATTGTATGCTATTGTTCTATCACAACCTTATCGTCCTTAACATTAAGTTCACGCAGTATATTTATCATATCGGCAGTAAACTGGTCGGGGCCGCATACATAGTAGTGACGGTCATCAGGGCTGGTGAACTGCGAAAGCAATTCTTTGTTGATGTATTTTTTTTGCGCGCCAGATTTAGGATGGCTCAGCACATTGATCAAATGGCTGTTTAGCATTTGTTTCAATTCATCTTTAAGGATAATATCATCTTCGGTATGGTTGGCAAACAGCAACGTGCATTTAGACAGATCGCCGGTTTGCTTTATAGATCTGAGTATGGCGATGAATGGCGTAATACCCGCCCCGCCGGCTATGAATATACCCGGGCCTTTGTAATTGATGGCACCAAAAACCTCGTGCAATATCAGTTCATCACCGGGGTTAAGCTGGCCTAGTTTTTCGGTAATGCCATCATGGCCTTTGTATATCTTAATCACAAACTCCAGATGCTCGCTATCCGTTAATGACGTAAATGTAAATGGCCTGAGTTCTTCCTCCAGTCCCGGCTGGTTGATGGATACATCAGTAGCCTGACCTGGCGTGTAGGTGTAGCCCGCTGGTTTCTCTACTACAAAATGCCTCACATTATGTGTAACATAATTGGCCGATAATATTTTAACAACGTGTTTTTCCATAAGTTAATTTACCGCCAGGCTGTTTTCAGTTGAAAGTTTAGCCAATGAAAATGCACCGATAGCCATCACGATATCGCGTACAGCAACATCCAGATAATTACCAGCTGTTATTAAATTTAATGCAATCAGCACCAGCCAAACGCTGACTATATAAGCGCCCTTTTGTGTGCTGGTTAACACAAGGATACCGGCAATAACTTCAATAATGCCGACAATCATCATAAAAATATGATCGCTAAAAGGTAGCATAGATTTTACAGCCGGATGCAGGTATTGGCTCCAATCGGTTAAAAGGTTGGTGAATTTGTCGGCACCCGCTACGATAGGTACCAGCCCGTAAGTCAACTTAAGTAAGGTTTTTACAGTTTCGACATTTTTTGTTGATGTTTCCATTTTTTGCTAAATTGATATCTATTAGAGAGAGGCTGTTTAAAAAGGGTTACAAAATTTATTTACTTTAAAATGTAACCCTTTTTAATCTCAGTTCTCTATTAACATAGCAAGAAAAACAATTGTTCTGAATAAAATGAGCGACGAAGAAATTGTAGATAAAATATTGAACGGCGAGACACGCCTGTACGAAAAATTAATACGTAAATATAACCAGCAGTTGTATCGTATAAGTATGTCTATTATCAATGATGATAAAGAGGCTGAGGATATTATGCAAACGGCCTATCTGAATGCTTTCAGACAATTAGCAAGCTTTAAACAACGGTCTGCTTTTGCCACCTGGTTAACCCGGATATTGATCAACGAAAGCCTGCTGCATAAAAAGCGCAAACAGAAACAGGAGCGTACGCTTATGGAAAATAATTATATAGATCACGACGACTATACCCCATTAAATGGCTTGATGAATAAAGAACTTAAATTGTTACTGGAACGCGCTGTGAGCACCTTGCCCGAAAAGTACAGGATGGTATTTGTAATGCGCGAAGTACAGGGTATGAGTACTAACGAAACGATGGAAGCACTGAACATTGGCGAATCAAACGTAAAAATAAGATTGAACCGGGCCAAGGATATGCTGCGTGCCGAGTTGAACAATTATTGGCAACCGCAAGAGCTTTATGAGTTTAACCTGGTACGCTGTGATGTGATTGTGAATTACGTGATGGGCGAAATTCTGAAATAAAATTAACTGATCTCTTTATTTTGATATTCCGTATACACTTTTAAAAGTGTTTGGGAGTGTGCCCGTTAAAGCTAATTGAAGCAAATCGTCAGGGCAACGGTACATATTACCAAAAGGCGACACGTCGAGATTGCCTTTTAGTATCATGTATTATAAACTATTTATCAAGGAAGCTTTGCAGCAATAGCGCACTGCCCTCAATCATTTTTTCGTCAGGATGCGGTGTACATATCTCGCCAAAGAATGCGCCGTGCACACCAGGTAGTATCATGGCATGTGCATGCGGTATCAACCTGGCCAATTCAAGGGTGTGCCCGGGTTTTATCACATCCTGGTCAGACGAGATAAGAAGTACAGATGCTTTAATGCGATGCAAGTCGCCATCTGGCCAATCGTGAAAGGTTTTCATGCGGGCCACGTCTTTATTAAACATATTTTGCAAGCCGTGCTTATTCCCTTTATTTACTTTCAGATAGCCGTCTTGCAAAGGTTTAGGCATACTGCTTAGTTTGGCGCCCTCAAACCCGTTAAAAAAACCATCAATCAAACCGCCGCGTTTGGTAGCGGCAGATATTGCGATAATTTTATTCACTACTTGCGGGTGGCGTATGGCTATTTGCAATGCGGTGCTGCCGCCATTGCTAAACCCAAGTACGTTTGCTTTGGCAACATGAAGATATTGGAGCAATCCGGCCACGTCATCCGCGTCCTGGGTAAAAGACTCGGGCTTGTTTCTATCAC
This sequence comes from Mucilaginibacter sp., assembly GCA_036565645.1. Lineage (GTDB taxonomy): Bacteria > Bacteroidota > Bacteroidia > Sphingobacteriales > Sphingobacteriaceae > Mucilaginibacter. The sequence goes on along the minus strand of DATCXS010000358.1, from coordinate 1,194 downwards.
TGGTACGGCCATGCGCCTGCAGCTCTACCGCTATAATTTTGTAATGTTTGGCTAACAGTGGCAGTAGTTTGCTAAAGCTTGTTTCGATGGTCGATCCGCCACCATGGATCAACACCAGCGGAATATTGCCTGCGCCATGTATCTCATAATACATTTGTATGCCATTCACCGGAGCATGGCCCGACATGGCGGGGTTGCTTTTTGCCGATTGTGCAATTGCTGGTATTACGGCCAATAGCGAGAATACGCTTATTAATAATTGCTCTTTCATGATGTTGTTTTATTTCATACCAGACAGGTAATCCTGTTGTTTCACAATGTTTTGTTTAATCCTTCGTCGGCTCGCCAGTTAATAAAAGTTTGCTCACCCCGATCTTCAAAAATTATAGTAGCCAAAAGCTTAGGGCTGCCTTCATGTACGTAAGAAATTTTTTGTTGGGGGATAATTTCTTCCTGGAATTTTATTGTTAATCGAGTATTTCTAAACTGAAAAAGAAAGATGAGCCAACGCCCTCCTGGCTCTCAACCTTTATCTGGCTATTATGATACTTAAGCATTTCTGAAACCAGGTATAACCCAATCCCGAAGCCCGAAACCGTCGGCATCTGCTCGTTCTCGACCCGGTAAAAACGCTGGAATAATTTTTTTTGTTCGGTTGCTCCTATACCAACTCCGTGGTCGCTTACCCGAATCGTAACCTTGCCTGCTTCAGGGGTGCAGTTAATGGTTATTTCTCCACCACCCGGCGAATACTTGATGGCGTTGGTAAGCAAGTTCATCAATACCTGGCCAATTTTTTCGCGGTCGGCTTTTACCTTGATGCCTGCGCAACTATTAAATTTAATTTGATGACTGGTAGTAAGAGATTGTGCATCACTGGCAATTTCTTCGATCAGCGGCTGCAGCTCAAATACCTTTTGCAGGAGCTGAATCTTAGCATCTTCTAAACGGGCCAGATTCAAAAAGTCCTGGATCATGTGACTCATTTTTTTAGTCTGTATACTGGTTCGAGTAAGCACATTCATAATGAAAGCATCGCTATCCCGTTTTTTTGCTTCGGCCAGTAAAATCTGGACATACGAACGTATAGAGGTCAGCGGTGTTTTTAGTTCATGACTCACCATGCCGATAAAGTCGTTTTTACGGCGCTCTTCCTGTTTCCTTTCGCTGATATCCCGTGCAATTTTAGAGGAT